>NZ_JBFUGT010000126.1:0-18255 GCF_056402775.1 Rhodococcus sp. P3_B8 | reverse complement strand
GCGCTGCGCGGTGGCTCCGGCGCCTCCGCGGCGCAGTCGTCGAGATGAAGCCGGGCCGCGGCGGCGGCGAGCGCGACGGCATGGTCGCCGGCGAGGTACCGCTCCAGCGCGTCGCGGGACGCGGGGTTGCGCRCCGCCTGCGACCGCAGCGCGTTCAGCAGGGTCTCGCCGCGGCGCGCCCGGGTGCGTGCGACCCGGTCGGTGACGGCAGCCGACACCGCGTCGATTCCGGACTCCGGTGACGTTCCTGCGAGCGTTCCGATGAGGGGCAGAGTCCGGAGGCCGCCTTCGTCCGAGCACTCGGCGGCACGCGCGGTCGCCGTCGCCCAGGCGTCGGCCGCCGCGCGCGACGCGCCCAACGTGTCGGATTTGTTGAGGACGAACAGTGCCTGCGCCGGGTCCAGCGTCCGCACGGCGTCCCGGTCGGCGTCGCGCACCGACTCGACGAGGACGTAGACCACGACGTCGCCGTCCAGCGTGGGGTCGGGTGCGCCGGGCACGTCGACGGCGTCCGCTTCCTCCACGACGGCGCCGGCGATCCCGTTCGCGGTCAGTGCCGCAGCGACGGTCGACCTGCCCACACCCGCTCGACCCGCGGTCTGGACCCGGATCGGCGCCCGAAACGCGGCCACGGCGTCGCGCACACGGTCACCGGAAACCCCGTCCAGTGCCGCCACAAGTTCGGCGAGATCCGCCAGTTCCCCGCCCCCGGCATCTGCAGTGCCCATGACGCAGTCACCCCCTTCGTCCCGCGCCGATTCTGTCAGACCGACCCCGAATCGGCGTGGGCAACCGTGCAGGCTGGGCACCGGATTACCGAAAAAGTCTCAAGGTGAACTTCAGACCCGTATGCCAGAAACGCCCCTCATGCGTGACAATGGTCCGGTGAACCACGCTGATCAGGATGCACCCGCCGTCCCCGAGGAGGGGCAGACGAAGGACTCGAAGGGGTCCCGTCTCCACCCGAGGGTGACAAGTTTCCGCTCGCGCAGGGGCGCTCTGACCGTTGCGCAGCAGGAGTCGTGGGACCGGCAATGGCCCCGGATCGGCGCGGACGTCTCGGACCACCGCCTGGATGCGCCGTCGTGGTTCGGCCGTGACGCCCCTCTGATCCTCGAGATCGGCTCGGGAACGGGCACCGCCACCGCGGCGATGGCGAAGGCCGAACCGCACGTGAACCTCATGGCCGTCGAGGTCTACCGGCCCGGGCTCGCACAGTTGCTTCAACAGATCGAACGGGACGAGATCCCGAACATCCGGGTCCTGCGCGGCGACGCCATGGATGTCCTGGAGAACATGATCGAACCGGAATCGCTCACCGGAGTCCGTGTCTTCTTCCCGGACCCGTGGCCGAAGGCCCGCCATCACAAGCGGCGCCTACTGCAGTCCCCCACTTTCGCCCTGATCGCGAGCCGCCTGAAGGCCGGTGGTGTGTTGCATGTCGCAACAGATCACGCGGAGTACGCCGAGGCCATCGCCGAGGCAGGCAACGCGGAACCCCTCCTGACCTCCCTCGACTGGGAATCGCCGATGACGCACGAGCGACCGGTGACGAAGTTCGAGGACAAGGCCCACCAGGTCGGCAGTGCGATCACCGAGTTGATTTGGGGGAAGATCAGGTCATGAGCGTCAGCGAGCAGTACTCCGACATAGCCGGTGCGGTCCCGGCAGGCACCGCGGTGTCGTCAGGATCTCCCGTGGTGGGTGCACGTGACGGACGCCACCAGAAGCGGGTCCTTCTCGTCTGGGACGCGCCCAACCTCGACATGGGTCTCGGCGCCATTCTCGGCGGCCGGCCCACGGCTGCCTACCGGCCACGATTCGACGCACTCGGCCGCTGGCTGCTCTCCCGGACCGCGGAACTGTCCGCGTCCGGCACCGACACACTCGAACCCGAGGCGACGGTCTTCACCAACATCGCGGCTGGCAGCGCTGATGTCGTGAGACCGTGGGTCGAAGCCTTGCGTAATGTGGGCTTCGCGGTGTTCGCCAAGCCGAAGATCGATGAGGACAGCGACGTCGATTCCGACATGCTGGACCACATCGCCCTTCGTCACGGCGAGGGGCTGGCCGGTGTCATGGTCGCCTCCGCCGACGGTCAAGCGTTTCGCGAACCGTTGGAAGACATCGCCGCGACCGGCATTCCGGTCCAGATACTCGGGTTCCGCGAGCACGCCAGCTGGGCGGTCGCGTCCGACCTTCTGGACTTCGTCGATCTCGAGGACATCCCCGGCGTGTTCCGGGAGCCACTCCCTCGGGTCAGCCTCGACACACTGCCCGACGAGGGTGCCTGGTTGCAGCCGTTCCGACCGCTTTCCGCCCTGCTCGTCGGGCGGAAGAGTGCTGCCGAGTAGGAGTTGATCAGTGTTCGCGAGCTGGGGAAGCGTCGTCTACCGGGCCCGATTCACCGTCATCGGCATCATGGTTGCCTTGTTGCTCGGTTCGGCCGCGTACGGCCTGGGCCTCGAGAAGCATCTCAGCCAGAGCGGCTGGGACGATCCGGGCTCGGAGTCGGTCGCCGCGGCCAAGCTGGCTGACGGCACCTTCGGTCGCGACACCAACAGCGACGTCGTGGCGCTCTACACGGCGCCCGAGGGCAAGACGATCGAGGACCCCGAGTTCCAGGCGAAGGTCGTCGAGAACCTCGAGCGGCTGGCCGCGGAACACCCGGACAAGATCCTCAAGATCAACGGCGGTTACTTCAAGGTCGGCAACGCACCACAGTTGGCGTCCGCCGCGGACGCCGACAAGCAACACGCAATCGAGAGCATCGCGATCGTCGGCGACAACGACACCGAGGTCACTGCCAATTTCCGCGACGTCAAGGACGAGTTCTACATCGACGGCGTCGACGTGCAGCTCGCCGGCCTCCAGCCCGTGTCGGGTGCGCTCAACGACACGATGGCCAAGGACATCAGGCGAATGGAGATCCTCGCGATCCCGGCCGTCGGCATCCTGCTGTTCTTCGTGTTCGGTGGTGTCGTCGCGGCGGCGCTGCCGCTGATCATCGGCGGCCTGACCGTGGTCGGGGCCAACGGCGTCGTCCGGCTGATCACCAACTTCACCGAGGTCAACTCGTTCGTCGCGCCCGTGGTCTCCCTCGTGGGGCTCGGTCTGGCCATCGACTACGGGTTGTTCATCGTCAGCCGGTTCCGAGAAGAGATGGCGGAGGGGTACGACACCCGCTCCGCCGTCCGCCGAACGGTGATGACCTCGGGCCGCACCGTGGTCTTCTCGGCGACGATGATCGTCGCCAGCCTCGGCGGTCTGCTGCTGTTCCCACAGGGCTTCCTGAAGTCCGTCGCCTACGGCGCCATCGCCACGGTCGGCCTGGCGGCGCTGACGTCGATCACGATCCTGCCCGCGATCCTCGGCATCCTCGGCAAGCGCATCGACGCCCTCAGCCTCGACCGTTTCCGTCAGACCAAGAACACCGAAGAGATCGAGGCGAGCATCTGGGGCCGGCTCACCCGCTGGGTGATGCGTAACCCGCTCAAGGTCACCATCCCTATCGTCGTGGGGTTGCTCCTGCTGATCGTGCCCCTGACGGGCATCAAGTTCGGTGGCATCAACGAGACCTACCTTCCCCCGGACAGCTCGACGCGAGCCGCGCAGGAACAGTTCGACGAGATCTTCCCGAACCTGCGCACCGAACCGGTCAAGCTGGTCGTGTCCGACGCCGACAACAAGGCGCTCGGCCAGATCATCAAAGAAGCCAGCGGCGCGCCGGGGCTGATCGAGCGCTTCACCCCGGAGGGTGCGGCCAAGGACGGTGTGGTCGTCCTCAAGGCGGGCCTCGTCGACCGCAACGAGTCCAAGCCGACCATCGACTATCTGCGCGCCATGGACAGTCCGGACGGCGTGCAGGTACTGGTGGGCGGCACCCCGGCGATCGAGCAGGACAGTATCGCCGCGCTGCTCGACCACCTGCCCACGATGGTGATCTCCGTCCTCGTCCTGACGACGCTGCTGATGTTCCTGACGTTCGGCTCGCTCGTCCTACCGATCAAGGCGGCGTTGATGAGCGCGCTGGGCCTCGGGTCCACGCTCGGCATCCTGACGTGGATCTTCATCGACGGTCACGGTTCGGAGTGGTTGAACTTCACCCCCGGCCCGATCATGTCGCCGGTGCTGGTGCTGATCATCGCTATCGTCTACGGCCTGTCCACCGACTACGAAGTGTTCCTGCTCTCGCGCATGGTCGAGGCGCGGGCGCAGGGGGCCAGTACGACGGAGTCGATCCGCATCGGCACGGCGCACACGGGCCGCATCATCACCGCGGCCGCACTCATCCTCATCGTCGTCACCGGTGCGTTCGGGTTCTCGGAACTGGTGATGATGAAGTACATCTCCTACGGCATGATCGCCGCGCTGATCATCGACGCGACCCTCATCCGTATGTTCCTCGTGCCCGCCACGATGAAACTCCTCGGCGACGACTGCTGGTGGGCGCCGGCGTGGATGAAGCGAATCCAGGAGAAGACGGGTCTCGGTGAGCCCATCCTCGACAACGAGCTGATGCCCACCGACGTCCCGGAGCTCACCCCGATCGGTGCCGTCCCGCCGCAGCGCAAGCTCGCGGCGCCGCCCGCACCCCGCAAACCGGAACCGCTCACCGAGCCGATCCCGTTGGTCACCGCGCGGGCGCTGGCCGCGAAGATGTCCGAGGACGACGCGAAGGCACGCCGGGCGCAGAACGAGGCCCGCCGCTCGGCGACCGGCCGCCCCGCTCGGGCACCGGAGATCGAGGACACGCCGACCGCGGAACCGCAGACCACGGTGCTGCCGCAGCCTGCTCCGCCGCGTCCGGCCCCGACGCAGTCGCGCCCCGCACCCCCGTCGCGGCCCGCGCCGCAGTCGCGTCCTGCTCCGCGGCCCCGTCCGGCGGCTCCCGCCCCGGCCCCGGGTCCGGCCACCGAGTCACGTCCGATCGAGAGTTGGCTCGCGGACCTCCGGTCCACGTCGGCCGCCGAACCGCGGCCGATCTCCTCGCCCGCCGAACCGCGACCCAGTGCGTCGGCGCCGTCACTGCCGACCCGCTCGCCGCGCTCGGTGCCTGCACCGTACGAGCAGGAGACCCCCCAGTCGTCTCCTGCCCGCCCGGTGCCGCCGATTCCGTCGAGGCGTCGTGCCGCCGAGCCTTCGGAACCCGTGAACGGCGGCAGGCGCAGCAACGGCTCGCCCGCGCACGGAACCCCGTCCAACGGCGCCCCTGCCAATGGAACGCCGGCCAACGGCTCGCGCCGCCGCAGCGTCGAGGAGCCGCCCGTCGATCCGGACGACGCCGCGAGCGGCAGGCACCGCGCGGACGACGGCAACGCCGTCAGCGTCAGCGAACTCATCGCTCGGCAGAACCGGCGCTGACGGAGCCGTTCGGCGTTCCCCGTCCGGCCTCCCGCTCCGCGAATTCACGCGCGTAGCGGGTGCCGGCGAGGAGCAACAGCAGGCCGACCACGAGGAACGCGAGGACGCGGAACAGGCCGTCGAGGGTGGCCAGGTCGAACAGGAACAGTTTGGCCAGCGCCGCAGCGGTCAGTCCGAGCCCGACGCCGAGTGCCGTGTGCGCGTAGTCGCGGCGGGCCAGTCCGAACACCAGTGCCGCCGTCGCCGCCGCCATCCACGCGATGGTCGCGGCGCAATGTCCGGCGATGAATCCTGCGGACGTCCCGGTGAGCGCCGTGCCCGCGGACACCGTCGCAGTGGTGACAGCGTACAGGATCACCAGTCCGGCGAGCACCCACCACGGCTGGGCGGTGCTGTCGCTCAACAGTTTCAGCGTGTGCGCGTACCAGACGAACAGGAACACGGTGCCCGCCAGCACCAGCGAGGACAGCACCGGGGTCACCCCGAGCGAGTCGAGCGCGCTGTACTCGTCGACGAGGACGAACGGCGGCGCGGTGATCACGAAGGCGAATCCGCCGACGACGGTGAAGACCGCGCCGACGGCGTACGCGATCCGCGACTCCGCCTGCCCGCCGATGGTGAGAAACAGTGCCGCCACCCCGAGCAGGACGAGCGGCGCGAGGTCTTCGCTCGATCCGATGAGGCAGGCCTCGAGCAGAGCTAGGGCACCCACGCCCGCGAGCGCGATCCGTGCGTGTCGCGGCAACGACCGCGCCGCCGCGAACGCGGCGAACATCGCTGCGGCCAGTACCAGCGCGATCACCGTGGACCCGAGCCGGTCGAAGAGGTGGCCGATCACCAGCGTCGGGACGGCCGTCGTGACGATCATCGCGGTCGCGGTGACGTCACGAGAATTGCTGCGCAACAGGATGATCGACGACACGAGCCCGAACAGGGCGACCAGCGCGGCGGACGCGAGCAGCCAGAACCTCTCCGGCCGGTCGGACAGTCCGGAACTCGCGATCGCGATCAGCAACGCGATCACCACCGGGCACGTCCGCGCGACCGCCAGGTACAGCCAGTCGCGACCGAGTTGCGCGGGGAAGCTGGCGACCTGGATGACGAACAGGAACCCGATGAGGGTGAGCGTGATGCCGTCGGTGAGGACGGGTGCGAGCACGGCAGCGCCGGTCACCACGAGCAGCGCGAGGGGCTGCGAACCCCACCGCACCGCGAGTGCGACACCGGCTCCCGCGATCCCGAGTGCCACGACCATCGCGAGCACCGGCAGCAACCAGTGATAGACGACCGCGACGGCCACGACATCGAGGTAGGCGCCGGCGATACCCGTTGCCGCGAGCGCAATCGCGCCGACCCGGCCGCCGGGCCGTCCGAAGACACGGACACCGGTGTAGACGAGACCGGCCGAGAACAACCCGCCCGCCACGACGCGCAGTTCCGGACCGAAGAATCCGGCCTGCGCCGCCAGCACCAGCAACATCACGACACCGATCAGCGTGACGGCCACACCCGCGACGGCCAGCACGCGGCTGATCACCCCGTCGCGCTGCCACCAGGGTTCACGAGCCACCCGGGCAGGCGGCGCCGGAGCGGGCCGGTACGGGCCGGCCGGTACGGGTGGCGGCGGCTGGGCGACCGGGGGTGCCTGCGGCACCGGTGGTCGGTACATCGGCTGCGGCGCCGGCTGCGGTTGGGGCTGGGGCTGCGGTTGGGGCCTCTGGATGGTTGCGAGCTGAGCCTGCAGGACCGCGAGGTTCTCACCCACGTGGCGCATCTGCTGCCCGAGCGCCGAGAAGTCGCCGGAAAGCTGCGCGACCAGCCGCGGGTCTATCGAAGGAGTACCAGGTGTGGACATGGATCAATCGTCCTGCGGCGACGGCCCCCACACATGAGTAGGCCTACTCGAGAGGCCTGCGTCGTGCTACCCGAACATTCGGCGAATCGAGGTGCCGAACGGGTGTTTGGCGGTCACGTTCCCGAACCTGACCTTGCCCCGGACGACGACGTGCAGCGGGCCGATGGGAGGGCCGGTCCGCACCTTGTTGGTCGCGGAACCACCGACCGTTTCGACGCCGTTGAGGTCGACCGTCGCCTCTTCCGGCACGACCAGCGAGATCGTGCTCGCGTAGTCGTCGATCGTCACGTGCACCACCTGCGTGGACATGACGGCCCGCGTGAAGTCGAGCGTCACCGTCGACACCCGGGTGTTCACCTCGAGGGCAGGGGGAACGTTCCAGGAGCCGGTGCGGCTGACTGACGACATCCGGCCCCGGATGACGTCGCCCGGCGGCGGCGCGGGCAACCGGTGCGCGACCGGCGGAACCGGCGGCGCCGGGCGAGACACGTACGGCTGGTCGGGGTACGGCGGCGGCGTGAACTCGGAGATCAGCTGGATTCCCGGCAGATCCACCAGGACGACGTTCAGTTCCGCGCGTGTTTTCGCGGCGAGTGCCGTGTCCATCCGCTCGGTGAACTCACCGAGCGAGAGCATCCCCTGGCCCACCGCCCGCTGCAACAATTCGCCGACGTGTTCGCGCTCCRCATCCGATACGCGTAGGTCCCGTGCCTCCATACCTACAAGGCTAGCGCCCGTGAGTACTTGTTAACCGCCCGCGGTTAACAAGTACTCACGGCTACTCGAGGCCCTGCTCGATGGCGTACCTGGTCAGCTCGACGCGGTTGGCCAGCTGCAGCTTGCGGAGGGTCGCCTGGACGTGGTTCTCGACGGTGCGGTGACTGAGCGACAGTTTGGTCGCGATCTGCTTGGCGCTGAGCCCTTTCGCGACGAACCGCAGAACCTCGGTCTCCCGTTCCGTGAGTTGGGGGACGGCGGGACCCTGCTCGTCGGCGGGCGCACTCGACATCCGGCGGTACTCCCCCAGCACGAGTCCGGCGAGCCCCGGTGTGAAGACTGCCTGCCCGGCCGCGGTGGCCCGCACCGCGTCCAGCAGCTCCTCCACGGACGCGCTTTTCACGAGGTACCCGGACGCACCGGCCTTGACGGCGTCGAGGACGTCGTCACGCTCGGACGACGCCGACAGCACCAGCACCCGGCTGTCCGGCGACACCTGGAGGACGGCGGCGGTGGCCGCGGCACCGTTTCCGTCGGGCAGTTGCATGTCCATGAGCACGACGGCGGGTCGGGTCGCCGCCGCCCGACGTCCCGCGGCGGCGACGCCGTCGGCCGTGGCGACCACGGTGAACCCGGCGCCTTCGAGGTCGCGGGCCACGGCGTCCCGCCACATCGGGTGGTCGTCGACGACCATCACGGTGATCTGCTCGTCAGTCTCCGTGTCACCCATGCGTTTCGTCTCCCTTCGGCACGCGGATCTCCCATTCGGTGCCCTGACCGGGTTCGGTGTCGAGTTCGGCGGTGCCGCCGAGCGCACCGACGCGGCCCAGAATGGATTTCGATACTCCCATGCGACCCTCGGCCTCCGCTTCGGCCAGCCGTCCCGGAGCGATTCCGCTGCCGTCGTCGCGGACGCTGACGATCACCTCGTCGCCCAGATCCTCGAGCAGCACGTACGCCCGGGCACCGGTCCCCGCGTGCAGTGCGACGTTGGACAGTGCGGTGTCGACGATTGCGACGAGTTCCGTCGCCCGGCCGCGCTCGATCGTCACCGGATCCGCCGGGGTCGACACGGACACGGTGGTGCTCGCCCGTGTGCCCAGCAGCAGTCGCAGATCGATCGCGCTTCCACCCAGATCCGACACCACACCGGCGCCCTGCTCGGAGATGAGCATGCGCAGCGCCACCTCCTGCTCGCCGGCGAGATCCGCGAGTTCGGCTGCGGGTCCCCCGATCTCGTTGCCGCGGCGACGGACGAGCGCGAGCACCTGCAGGACGCCGTCGTGCACCTCGCGGGCGAGTCGTTCCCGTTCCTCGGTGGCGGCGGCCAACCGCACGGCCTGCTCCAGCTGGGCCTGCGCACGCCTCGCGGTGGTGGTGGCGAGCCCGAGTGCCAGACCCACCGACACCAGAACGGGCGCCGTCGCGTCCCGCCAGAGGTCGAGGTTGACTTGGTCGCGCACCACCGCGCTCACCGTCGCCATCAGCACACCGGACGCCATCCCGAGCCACGGACCGCCGAACACGGCGGCGGAGATCACCGCGTTGGTGACCCACAGCGTCGTCGGCAGCGTCTGATGGTGGTTGTACCAATCGTGATCGGAGACAAGGCGAGTCGACGCCATGAGGGCGATGACGATCAGCTGGTCGGCGATCACCACCTGGTAGCGCGGGACCTTCCCGTGGGACAGCAGGACGGCCGAGAGTCCCGACCACACCGCCATCAGGGCGACGAGGAACCAGCTCAGCCGCTGATGGGTGTAGTACTGCACCGACACGATCTGGTAGCTGATCGCGTACACCAGCGTGACGAGGCGGAAGGCCTGCGCGGCCCGCCACAGCGGTGCGTCCGGCTGGGTGTCGAGCTCGGTCGCGGCCCGCGGCCGGTAGTGCAGGCGGGTGCGGTGCTCATTCCGGTCGGTCATGGGTCTGCGCTGTGCCGTCGAGATGCGGGTCGTCGAGATGCGGGTCGGCGGGATGCGGGTCGGCGGGATGCGGCGGGTGCGGGCCGTCGGCCTCGGCGGGATAGAGCGGGACTGCCGGGTCGTCGATCTCGAGTGCGTCGTAGGTGGCGTCGGGATCCTCGGACATGAGCGAGCGCACCGCCGTGTTCAGCAGCGCGACGATCGGCACCGCCAGGAGGCCGCCGACGATCCCGGCGAGCACGATGCCGGTGGTGATCGCCAGCACCACTGCGAGCGGGTGCAACCGGACCGCGCGGCCGAGCAGCAGGGGTTGCAGTACGTGGGCCTCGAGTTGCATCACCCCGATGATGATGCCGAGCACGATCAGCGCGGTGAGGAATCCCTTGGTGACGAGGGCGACGAGCACCGCGAGGAACCCGGTGAGGAACGCACCGACGATCGGGATGAACGCACCGATGAACACGAGCGACGCCAGCGGCAGGGCGAGTGGAACCCCCAGAATCGCGAGTCCCGCGCCGATTCCGATGGCGTCTGCGGCGGCCACCGCCACCGTCGCCCGGACGTACCCGATCAGCGAGCCGAACCCCTGACTCCCCGCCAGCCGGACCCGTCGCCGTGACGCGGTGGGGACGAGGCGGGTGACGAACTCCCAGATCTGAGATCCGCCGTAGAGGAAGAAGATGAGCGTGAACAGCGTCAGCAGGGCACCGGTGAAGATTTCGCCGACGACGGTGGCAGTGGTCAGTGCCCCGCTCGTCAGCTGCTGGCGGTTGTCCTGGATGGATTTCACCACCGAGTCGCCGGCCTGCCGGATCTGATCCTCGCTGAAGTGCAACGGGCCGTCGGTGAGCCATCCCTGGATCTGTGTGACGCTCGCCTCGAATTGTTCGGTGAGGCCGGGGAGACCTTCGATGAACTGCTCGACGACGAACGTCATGATCCCGGCGACGATGCCGATCGAACCGATGAGGACGACCAGGACGGCAGCCGACCGCGGCACGCCCTTGGCCTGCAGCCAGTCGACGAGCGGCAGCAGCAGCGCCGACGAGAGCAGCGCCAGACCCACCGGGATGAGAACGGTGTCGAGCCTGGTCACGATGTAGCCGAGGGTCAGCAGGCCCGCGAAGATGACCAGGAGCCGCCACGTCCATTCGGCCGCCACCCGCACCACCGGGTGCACGGACGCCGAGGGATGGCCCCCGCCCTGTGTTACCGCGGCAGTGTCCGAGCGTTGCTCGTTCGCGTTCACGTGCGGAGCGTATCGAGGTTCGGACAGTGCCGGGCGATTCGCGTGGGAAACACGCACGCGGGGCACGCATATGCGCCCTTTAGGGGACGTGTCCTACGCCACCCGGTACACCCCCCGCTAAATTGAACGGCGTGCGGAAATCCTATAGAGCGATCGCGGCGACGGTCCGCAGCAGATGGCCGCTCTATATGGTTTCGATGCTCCTCGCCAATTTCATCGGCGCCATCCTCGTCTTCGCGTTCGTGCGGTACGGCGTGCCGATCCCCGAATCGCAGGAAATCATCGCCGACCGGGTGCGCAACGTCGCGATCTTCGGTGGCTACCTCGCATTCGCCGCCGTGGTGAGTCTCACGGCCGCCGCGATGATGCTGAGGTCGGTCGTCCGCTGGCAGTTGCGTGGGGGTCCGCCGACGCGCAGCGAGCAGATGTCGGCGCTGCACGCACCGCTGCGGCAGGCGATCGTGCACCTGGTGCTGTGGATCCTCGGCGGCATCATCTTCGTGCTGCTCACCATCACCGAGATGCCGGAACTCGCGGTGGCGGTGATCGTCACCGTCTGCATGGCCGCGACCACGACGTTCGGCTTCACGTACATGCTCGGCGAACGCATCCTGCGTCCCGTGGCCGCCCGCGCGCTCAGCGAGGGCGAGTTCGACCGGACCATGGCGCCCGGCGTCGGCACCCGGATGGCCATGACGTGGGGGCTCGGCACGCTGATGCCCGTCATCGGCATCATCCTGCTGTGCGTGACGCAGATAACCACCGACCTGGTGTTCTCCCCGAACGCGCTCGCGTGGGCGATCATGCTGCTGTCGATCATCGCGATCGCGCAGGCCTTCGCGCTGTCGATGCTGACGGCCAGCCAGATCTCCGACCCGATCAAACAGCTGCGGCGGGCCATCGAACGCGTCCAGCGCGGTGCCACCGACGTCCGCGTCGAGGTGTTCGACGGCAGTGAGATCGGGCGACTGCAGGTCGGGTTCAACCGCATGATGCGCGAATCGGACGAACGGCGGCTGCTGCGCGAACTGTTCGGCCAGCATGTCGGTGAGGACGTCGCGCGGCGGGCACTGCAGTTCGGTACCGAACTCGGCGGAGAGACGAGGTTCGTCGCGGTGCTGTTCGTCGACATGGTCGGCTCCACCGGTGCCGCCGCGGAGCGTCCCCCCGGCGAAGTCGTGAACCTGCTCAACGAGTTCTTCCGCGTCGTCGTCGACGTGATCGACCGGCACCACGGCTTCGTCAACAAGTTCATGGGTGACGCGGCGCTCGCGATCTTCGGCGCCCCGCTCGACCGCCCCGACGCACCGACGGCGGCGCTGGCGGCGGCCCGGGAACTGCGGTTCGCGTTGAACGAGATCACCGGCCTCGACGTCGGTATCGGCGTCTCCGCAGGCCTCGCCGTCGCCGGCAACATCGGCGCCGCCGAACGCTTCGAGTACACGGTGATCGGCGATCCCGTCAACGAGGCGTCGCGGCTCACCGAACTGGCCAAGCTCCACCCCAGCCGCGTGCTGGCCTCGACGAGCGCCCTGTATTTCGCAGACGACGACGAACAGGCGCACTGGGAACTCGGCGAACAGGTCCAGTTGCGGGGCCGCCGCCGCAACACCCATCTGGCTTGGCCGGAGGACTATCCGGAGTAATCCGCTACCCGTTGGTTACGCTGGCCAGGTGGCCCAGCCTCGATCCGACCCGCCCACTGCCGAGCCTCCTCGGCAGCGAAGCCGATACTGGTGGATCAAATGGCTACTCGGCGCCGGCCTCCTGGCCCTGCTGACCGTCGAGGGCATCTACCTGTGGCCCACGCTCAGCGACTCGTGGAAAGCACTCACCGAGATCCACTGGGGGTGGGTCGCGGCATGTATCGCAGCCCAGGCCGTCTCCCTGAGCGGGTACGGCGCGGTCCAGCAGCGCCTGCTGCAGGCGGGCGGTGTCGTCGTCAGTCAGCTGAAGTCGGTGTCGGTGATCTACGCGAGCACCGCGATGGCCGTGAGCCTGCCGGCCGGTCAGGTGTTCTCCACCGCCTTCACCTACAAGCAGACCCGCAAATGGGGTGCCACCCCCATCGTCGCGTCCTGGCAACTGGCGATCTCCGGAGTGATCGCCGCGGGCAGCCTCGCACTGCTCGGCGCCGCAGGCGCGTTCGCGGTGGGCACCAAGGTGAGTCCGGTCACGCTGGCACTGTCGCTGGTGGCCGCGTTCGCCCTGTTCTACGGGCTGCGCTACATCTCACGTAATCCCGACTCGATCGAGTCGATCGGACATTGGGTGCTGACCCGGTACAACAAGTTCCGCAAGAATCCCCCCGAGACGGGCGTCGAGCGGTGGAAGGAAATCCTGAGCCAGCTCGATTCGGTCGAGCTGAGCCGCAAGGATTCCGTCATCACGTTCGGGTGGTCGGCGGTGCACCGGCTCGCCGACGTCGCCTGCCTCGGTTTCGCGTGCTGGGCGGTGGGCGCGGAACCGTCGTTCGCGGGTCTGCTCATCGCGTTCGCCGCGGCCAAGGCCGTGGGCAGCATTCCACTCGCCCCGGGCGGGCTGGGGTTCGTCGACGGCACCCTGATCGCGACGCTGACGGCGGCGGGAGCCACCGCGTCGCAGGCCCTCGCGGCCGTGTTCGTCTACCGCGTCGTGAGCTACATCCTCGTTGCGATCGTCGGCTGGGTGGTTTTCTTCATCCTGTTCCGGCACAACCAACACGAGGACCTGGAGATGGACCTCGAGTTCGAGCGCCGGGAGCAATCGTCACCGACCACCAAGCGCACGAAGCACACCGGGGACCCCGAGCCCGACTCCCAGCCGTGAGTACTTATTAACCGCCGGCGGTTAATAAGTACTCACGGGCGGCGAAGCCGCTCGAGGTGCGCGGTACTGATCCGGACGGCCTCCTCGGCGTCGCCGTCGGCGACCGCCTCCACCAGCAGTCGGTGAGCGTCCGCGTCGGGCTCGTTGCCCGCACTCAGGTCCAGCGCCGCCGTCAGATCGAGCATCGCTTCCCGCAGCCGGGGGACGAACGTCTCGAACAACTCGGTCAGCACCGGGTTGTGCGCGGCGACCACGACCGCGCGATGCAGGGCRATGTCTGCGTCGACGAACGCGGCAGCACCGGCCCCGGACGCCGCGGACCGTGCGTCCAGCGCCCGACGGAGCGCCGCGATATCGGCCTCGTCGCGCCGGGACGCCGCCAGTCGGGCCGCCTCGATCTCGACGGTGTGGCGCACCTCGACGACGTGGCGTATCTCTTCGGTCCGGAGCACCCGGTCCCAGTCCTGCCGCGGGGACGACCTGCGGAGGAACACGCCGGCCCCCTGCCGCGACTCGACCATGCCGAGGCCCGCGAGCATCCGGACGGCCTCACGCACCGTCGACCGTCCGACGCCCAGTTCGGCCGCCAGCGTGGTCTCGCCGGGGAGCTTGGCACCGACCTCCCATTCTCCGCTCGCGATCCGCGCGCGCAGTAGATCCGCCGCCTGGTCCGTCAGCAGGTGGCGTCGTATCGACGAAGTCACGCAGAACTCCTCAGGTTGTCTGATGAGTGAATTTCTCCTAGTCTAGCGCCGTGGCGATCCGTGGACTTCTCCTCCACTGCCGCGGCGGGGCCTGAAGGCCGGCACCCTGCCGCGGGGTTTCGCCGCGTCGGTCGTCTCGTGCATCCCATTTCCGAGGAGAAGACCGTCATGACCGGCACCGTCCCCACGTGGAACACCCAGCAACCCTCACCGATGCCCTCCGATCGCTACCGCGCGATCTGGGACCGCGTTCCCGTCCCCGACCTCGACCGCACCTGGCCGACACGACGCACCACCACCGCCCCGCTGTGGGTGCCCGTCGATCTGCGCGACGGCAACCAGGCCCTCGCCGAGCCGATGGATCCGGAGCGCAAACGCAGATTCTTCGAACTGCTGATCTCGATCGGCTACAAGGAGATCGAGGTCGGATACCCGTCAGCGAGCCAGACCGATTTCGACTTCGTCCGCGACCTCGTGCGTCTGGACCTGGTGCCCGAGGACGTGACGATCGTCGTCTTCACCGCGGCCCGCGACGATCTGATCGCCAGGACGTACGAGTCGGTCGAGGGACTGCGGAACGTCGTGGTGCACATGTACACCGCGACGGCGCCGACGTGGCGCTCCGTCGTTCTCGGCAAGGATCGGAAAGCGCTGCACCGGTTGATCTTCGATGCAGCACAGGAGGTGGCACGCGGCGCCGGTGACCATTCGGGCCGGCGCTTCGAGTTCTCACCCGAGGTGTTCAACCTGACCGAGCCGGACTTCGTGCTCGACGTGTGCAACAGCCTGACCCGGCTGTGGGACGCGAGCCCCGACCGTCCGGTGATCCACAATCTGCCTGCCACGGTGGAGGTCTCGACGCCCAATGTGTACGCCGACCAGATCGAGTACATGCACCGGCATCTGGAGCGGAGGGATTCGGTCATCCTGTCGGTGCACCCGCACAACGACCGCGGCACCGGCGTCGCCTGCGCCGAACTGGCGGTGCTGGCGGGTGCGCAGCGGGTCGAGGGCTGCCTGTTCGGCAACGGTGAGCGGACCGGCAACGTCGATCTGGTGACGCTGGCCCTGAATCTGCACGCACAGGGCGTCGACCCGATGATCGACCTCTCGGATATCGACACGGTGCGGCGAACCGTGGAGTACTGCAACAGGATTCCCGTTCACGAGCGGCACCCCTACGGCGGCGACCTCGTGTACACGGCATTCTCCGGCACCCATCAGGATGCGATCAAGAAGGGATTCGCGGAGCATCGGGCGTCCGCGGCGGCAGCCGGGCTGGATGCGGAGACCGCACCGTGGGCGGTGCCGTACCTGCCGATCGACCCGGCGGACGTGGGACGCGACTACCAGGCCGTCATCCGCATCAACAGTCAATCCGGCAAGGGCGGCATCGCGCATCTGCTGCAGACCGAATACGGTGTCACGCTGCCACGGCGGCTTCAGATCGACTTCGCTGCGAAGGTGCAGGAGGCGGCGGACTCGTCGGGGCTCGAGATCACCGCCGAGGAACTGTGGACGCTGTTCTGCGCCGAGTACGGCTACCGGGGCGGCCTCGGCCGCTGGTCCGTCGAGCACGGCCCCGACGGCGACCGGCTGTTCGTCGTGTTCGACGTCGACGGCGTGGAAGTGTCGGGCGAGGCGGTCGCCACCGGCCCCGTCGAGGCGATGACCCACGTCCTCACGTCGAAGGGCATGGACGTCGACGTCCTCTCCCTCACCCAGCACTCGCAGAGGTCGGGCAGCGACAGCGCGGCGATCACGTTGGCGGAGTGCCGCGTCGGGGATCGGACGGTGTGGGGCATGGGCTCACACCAGTCGGTGACGGCCTCCGCGATCCGGGCGGTGTATCGAGCCGTGAGTACTTGTTAACCTCCCGCGGTTAATAAGTACTCACGGGCGGCGAAGCCGCAAAGCCTCCGCGACCACGTCCGGGCGGTCCTCGGGCATCAACGTGTAGCTGTCCTCGACCTCCTGCAGTTCGGCGTGCGGGTACAGCTCGGCCAGGCGCCGGCCGTGGTCGCGGGGCATCACCTTGTCCTCGACAGCCCACAGCACGAGGACCGGGCGGTCGAAGCTGCGGTTCGCTTCCGCCCACTCCCGCAGCGTCGATTTCGGCGGCACCGAGGTCGTGTACTTGCGCAGATCTCGTCGCACCAGGCGGTCGGTGGTCGCGGGCCGGAACCAGCCGTCCATCACCGACTTCGGTACGGGTCGCTTGCTCATCCAGCCCCAGCCTGCGGGCGCCCGTCGCATCGCCCGGAATCGCAGCGCGTGCATGGCCAACGTGAGACCACCGGGGATCGCCACCGCGAGACCGATTGCGCGACCGGGAATTCCGGGCGGGTAGTTGTCGAACGCCTCACACGGGGTGAGGACGAGAGCCCCGATGCGGCTCGAGTCGCCGAGGGCGATCAGCACCTGCGCGCCACCCCAGTCGTTCTGCACGAGGGTGACGTCGGCGAGGTCGAGGCGTTCGAGGAATTCGCCGATGAGCAGTCCGAGCCCGCGTAACGAGAGGTCGGCGTCCTCGCGCATCGGAATGCGGTGCGCGCCGAGCGGGAGGTTCGGGACGATGCAGCGGAAGTCCGGGGCGAGTTGCTCCACCACGTGTCGCCACACGGTGCCGTCGATGGTCAGGCCGGAGATGAACACGAGGACGGGGCCGTCGCCCCCGGTGTCCCGATACTCGACGGTGCCTGCGGAGAGCTCGATCTGCTTCATGGCACTCACTCCATTTGATAGATCGTTCTACTGAGAATCAGGTTACGATGAGGTACGCACCGAGCGCAACGGTCGGAGGGCAGAAAAGTGAACGACACGAAGGCCCGGATCCTCGGCACCAGCAGCGACCTCTTCCGCCGCAACGGCTACACCGGGACCGGACTCAAGCAGGTCGCCGCGGAGGCCCGCGCACCGTTCGGGTCGATTTACCACTTCTTCCCCGGCGGCAAGCAGCAACTCGGCGAAGAGGTCATCCGCTCGTCGGGCGAGGAGTACGCCCGGCTGGTCTTCTCCATCCTCGACGCACATTCCGACATCCTCGAGGGGATCGAGGTCGGGTTCCGACTGGCGGGCGAGACCCTGGTGGCCACCGACTACGCGGACGCCTGCCCCATCGCCACGGTCGCACTCGAGGTCGCGAGCACCAACGAGGTGCTTCGCGTGGCCACGGCCGACGTGTTCACGAGCTGGATCGACTCAGGCAGCGCCCTGCTGCGCGAGCGCGGATTCGACGAGGCCGATGCGAGGCGCCTGATCCTCGGCTTCGTCACCAGCCTGGAGGGGGCGTTCGTCCTCGCCCGTGCACTGCGCAGCACCGAACCGCTCGTCGCCGCCGGCGCCACGGTCCTCGCCGCGGCACGCGCCTGCCTTCCCCCACGTGAGTGAGAAAGCGCCCCCGGGCACACCGTGCCACTCACGTGCGTCATGTGACAGGCATCACATTCGGGTTGCGGAAGAAATTCACCGGGTTCATAGTTGAAGATACAAGAACTTGAACATTCAACTACTTGAGTCGACGATCCGAGGAGTTTTCATGACCACCGCCACCGCCACCCTGCCCAACCTCACCGCCGGAACCTGGGCCATCGACACCGTCCACTCCACCGTCGGCTTCTCCGTCCGCCACCT
>NZ_JBFUGT010000125.1:0-18345 GCF_056402775.1 Rhodococcus sp. P3_B8 | reverse complement strand
GTTCTCACGTACGACGCCCACACGTCTGTCCTGGTCACCGAGGTGCGCGTACACGGCAYGGACGACAAGGCACGGCGGAGCTTCCGCGGGTATTGGACGGTGGTGGGCCCGTTCGTCAAGGCGATGGGCGGGCCGGTACTGCGCCTGATCCGTGACGAGGCCGAGTCTCTCCGAGTCGCGGCCCAGCTCGTCACTCGATGGCGGCCCGGAATTGTTCATGCAGAGCCGCGGCGAGCTCGCGGACCTCGGGTACGACGTCGGGGTCGACGATGATCGTTACTGTCAGCGTGCCCGCATAGGATAGTGCCGCGAACGCGACACCGACGTTCCCCGCGGTGACGGTAATCGGGGTGATGCCTGTGATCGGTGCACCGGCGATGACGAGTTGCCCAGGGGGACCCGGGAGGTTCGTCAGGAACGAGTTGACGAGTCGCTGACGGTCGACGAACCACCGAAACAACCGCACGGCGGCCAGAATCCGGAAAAGTGGTCCGATCAGCGTCGAGGATGTGCCTCGGGTCCGCATCTTCCGGGCGCGGGTGACGCGCGAAACAGCGGCGAGCCGTTCCTCGAAGCTTCCTTCCAGCGGTACGCGGACGGGCATCACGCCGACCTGGTTCCCCAGGTGCCCACTGGTTGTCGCACTCCGGGCCGAGACGGGGACCGACACCACCAGCTCCTGGGGAAACTCCTTCCGCTCACGTAGGAGTTCGGCCAATGCCCCAGTGACGGAGACCAACAGAACATCGTTGACGGTGGCACCCGACCTCCGCCCCGCTGCCCGGACACCGTCGAGACCGACGTCGACGGTCACTACCCTGCGACGGGGGCCGGTGGCAGCGTTCAGGGAACACCGCGGTGCCCACCCGCCGCGACCACGACCGAGTTCGGCCCAGCCGCCTCGTATACGAGCAACCCTGTGCGGAAGTCGGCGCAGCGTGCGGAACCGTTCGGAAACGCGGTCGACGAACCGGCCCCGAGGCGGTGCCGCGGTATCGTCGGCCGGCCCAGCCGGGTCCGCGCCGTCGACCAGGCGTGCGAGCACGGCGAGGCCACCGATCCCGTCGGCCACGACGTGATGCAGCACCAGTACCAGACCGGTGTGATCGTCGATGAGACCGGTGACGACGACCGCCCGCCACAATGGTTGTGACCGGGGCAGCGGCCGGGTCACCGCGTCCACCGCGATCGCCAGCGCAGCGTCACGGTCCCCCGGGCTCGGGCACCGGACTCGGGCCACATGGGCGCGGACGTCGAAATCGGAGTCGTCGACCCAGTACGGCCGTCCCAGGCCCCGCCGTGGCCTGGCCAGGCGCTGTTGCAGGCGCCGAATGCTGGTGAGCCGTCGTGTGAACGTGGCCTCGACTGTCGCCGCATCCACGTCACTTTCACCGGCAACGAAAAGTAAAGCGCCGACGTTCATGGGTACCGGTCCGACGTCCGAGACGAGCGTGATCAGGTCGCCCGAGCCGAGTTGCTCGCGACGGTCGTCGGCCGTCATTCGGAGGCTGCGTCAGCCGCGCGCGACGAGGCGAGGAGGGTCAGGACACCACGTTCTATGGAGTCGGAGAGGTCGGTGAGGTCCGGTGTGGTGTCGTAGTCCCCGGTGAGACCGAAGGCGAGATGGTCACTGTAGCTGAGGATCGCGATCCCGATCCGCAGCCGCAGCGCGATCGGCACGTACGGAAAGATCTCCAGGATCGTGCGGCCCATCACGTGTCGTGTGGCCTTGGGGCCGGGGACGTTGGTTGCGACGGCGACGACACTGTGCTGAGGAAACCGGGTGGCGAGTCGAACGGCCCAGGCCATGGGCATGAACGGCCCGTACTGGGCCACCGCGGTGAACGCCTTGCCCCCTTCCGCTTCCTTGCTCGCCTTGTGCGTCGTGAGCCGTTCGTGGACGGCAACCAACTGTTCGACCGGGTCTTCGATGTCGACTGGCAGAAAAGGCAGCATGAGCGAGACCTGATTGTGGATCGCATGTTCCTCGGTTGCGGAGCGGACGGACACGGGAACGAGCGTGCGGACCGTGTGCGGTTCGGGGCGCTCGCCCCGTTTCAGGAGCAGCTGTCGTAGTCCGGTGGTGATCGCGGCGAGTGCGACGTCGTTCACGGTGACCCGGTACGTGGCGCAGATTTCGCGAACGTCATGCATTCTGACTCGGGCGGCGCAGTAGCGGCGCTGGCGACCGATCGGTCCGATCAGCGAAGTGTTCGTAGACGAGGTCAGCATCTCGGACAGCAGGTGGGTCAGGCCGGTAGCGACGCCGATACCGGCGGCCGTCAGCCGACGTGGAATTGCCAGTGCCGCCGAGACGAGCCGGAGTTGCCGCACCGGGGACAGGAACTCGATCGTCGAGCGGACCAGGCTCTCGACGCTCTCGAGGCGTGTACCGACGGTCGGTACCGGCTCGGCGTCGGTGTCGGGCTCTGCGGTCCTCGACGTTTCGGCCACGACTTCGTCGCACATGGCCTCGAACAGTTTGGTTCCGGTGATCCCGTCCGCCATGCAGTGATGAATCTTGGTCAGTATGGCCCAGCGGTCGTCGGTGAGGCCTTCGACGACCCAGCATTCCCACAGGGGGCGGTCACGGTCGAGTCGGTGCGCCATGACCCGGGCGACGAAACCGAACAGGGACTCCTCCTCCCCTGGTTCCGGGACGGCGACCCTCCGCAGATGATGGCCGAGGTCGAAATGCGGATCCGGTGACCAGGAGGGTGCGCTGAAGTCGAGTGGGACCGTGTGAACCCTGTCTCGGGCGTGCGGGAGCGTCGCGAAACGTGCGGCGACCGTGTCCCGAAATTCGTTTTGCCCGGGAACCGGACCCTCCATGATGGCGAGGGCCCCGATCGTCAGGCTCGCGTGCGGGTCGGAGTCCTCCGTCTCGAGGAAACCCGCGTCCAGGAAGCTCAAGTTGTCGTCCACTGGCTCTGGCCTCACCCTTCGGAAATCGTCATCGTCTTCCTGCGTTCGACACGAACGGGCGTCAGCTGACCGGCCACCCTGGCGCCTTTCCGAGGTTCCTCCACTCGCGGTCCCACTGCGACATCCGGTATCTCGTTCCTGCCCAGCGAATTCCGATCATCATCGTGAGACAGATCGTCGCACCCATGGTCCACAACGCGAGTGCGGCGCCCACGGCCTCGAACGCGTTCTCGGTGCCTGTCTTCGGTGCGGCCACGATCTTGCCGGCCGGGTCGATCCAGATGCTGATCGTGTGTCCCGCTTTCGCTTCCGGCGCGGTCTGTACCTGACCGGTGTGTGTGGTCCCATCCACTGCCCACCGGGCGGGTGCCTGCCCGGTGGCACCCGTTGCCGGGGTGGTATCCGCGAGGTTCACAGTTGCGTCCTCGAGGAGCACTGCCGCGATCTGATGCCGGTTTTCGCGGTCGGCGCGGGATTGGTCGTCGAGGCGTGTGTGAGTCGCGGTTCCGAAGGCTGCGGCGAGGGGAACCAAGATCAGCACCAGGGCGACGACGAGGAGAAAGACCGAGGATTCGAGGCGACAGCTTCCCCGCATCAATCGGTTCCCGCTCCACGGCCCCAATCGCCACATCCGCGCTACCAGTGTCGGTTCCCCGATCATGACGACCTCCTGCGATTGCTCCTTCGAGTGTCACTCTGGAACAGGTACGGATGTAGGGCCCAAGGTCATCGCCCTGGTCGGATCGGTGCGGCGATCAGGAGTGGACACGGCGTGATGTGCACCAATGCTGCGCTGGTCGAGCCGAGCGTCATACCGGGGAAGCCGCCCCGCCCGCGGCTGCCGATGACGATCATCTGGGCTTCGTCGGCCATTTCGAGGAGGTGGCGAACGGGTCGGTCTCGAACGAGGGTCTGTCGCACCGGGACGTCGGGGAACCGTTCACACCATCGGGTCATCGATCTGCGTCGCATCGTTGGGTTGACACTCGTCGTGTTGCCAGGGGTGGCAGCCCTCCCCTACTCACCGGACAGGTTTCCCGGCGCCGGCCGTTCTCGAACCAGGACTTCCGATAAGGGGCGTCTGGGTGTGGGCGACGGTTCCCCCACCCCGGTGCCCGCTCCCACCCTGATCAGAACCTGCGGCATCCCGTCCCCGGAAGACAGCTCCCGCAGCATTGTCCGTGTCGCGGCGCGTTCGGTCAGATGGGTGACGGGGCAGGTGGCGAGTCCGCGGTCCGTGCAGGCGAGCAGAACGGCGGAGAGTGCTTCGCCGCTCCGTAGCCAATCAAGTCTCGAATCCGTGGATGTGGAGAGCAGGAGGATCGCGGCGCGGTCTTCCGACGAGCTGCCGTCGGGTGTGCTCGCGCGGCCGGGCGGAAACTCTCGTGAGAGGTGCACCGAGTGCTGCTGCGAGTCGGACGGGCGCGCCTGTTCCGGCACACCGTCGGGGAACAGTCCGCGCCCCGACCACCACCGCAGTTCGGCTTGGTAGGTGGGGTCGTCGTGCCGTAAACCGGTCATCCGGCGTGATGCTTCCTCGAGTGCGGGACGGCTTCGCTCGCCGAGGTCTTCGAGTTCGACGCCTGTTCCCGCCGTGATTCGCACCAGCTGCTCGAGTGTCTCCGTCCACGCGGGCGGTGCGTCCAGTGGCAGTCGTTCGGTTCGCCTTCGTTCGATCGCCGCCGCCATTCGGGCGACGAAATCTGTCGGTGTCGGAGCCGGGACGAAGCCGATCGTCGACAGAAGTTGCCGGTCGGAGGAACGCGGCAGCCGTTCGATCACAGGACGCCACCGATTCGCCGCGAAGGCGTAGTCGAGGTGATTCAAGGCCGCCCCGCAGGAAATCACCATCTGACGGCCGAAGCCATCGGTGGCGGGTAGCAGCCGGTCGGGATCGCTGTACAACCGCAGGGCAGTGCCCATCACCCAACGCCACGGTTGGCTGTTGTGCAGCGACGGCGCGCGACACGCCAGCGCCACAGCTGACTCGACCGTACGTCGGTCCGGTACCACGGGCAGTTCTCGCGTGTTCACAGTGCGTCCGTGAATGTGGTGGGTGCTCCGCTGCTCATCGTGTGTCTCCTGCTTGTCCTGGCTTCGAGTGTTGTGCTCGCAGCTCGGTGACTCTAGGGCCGTTGGTCATCGACGCCGCCGAGGAAGGTTGCACCATCTGACCGGCACATTTGCGGTGTAGCGGTCGCCGAACTCCACGACCTGATCAGGGACCGTGCCGGTGTCACAGTGAACCTTGCTGATCATGACCGGACACCGAGCCCGGTGCAGCATGTCCCGACTCGTCGACCCGAGGACCGCACGGCCGAGCGCGCCGTGCCCGTGGCTTCCGACGACGAGAAGCTGCGCGTCCACACACCAGCGGAGCAATACTTCGCCAACTCCACCGGACTCGACAATCTCTCGCACGGCGACGTCGGGGTATCGTTCGGCCAGTCCCGCGAGACTTTCCGCCAGAACCGCAACGCTCCCGTTGACGGGCCGCGACCTCATCCGGTGCGTTCTCGGTTTCGGGCCGCACCACGACCCGGCACCGGGAGTGATGGGCGAGTCGCAACGCCGTCGCACTCAAATATCCTTCCACCGGGCCTCGTGCCGTCGACCCGATCACCACCATGGACGCCGAGTCCGCCAACGGCAWCAGGGCGCCGGCCGCCGTCGATCCGACCGGTAGGAAACACTCCACGGCGAGGGCACYCCAGTCGGCTCTGATGCTGCGCACCGCATCGGCCAGGAACGTTTCCCCTGCGATGTGGTCCTCGTCTTCCGACGGCAGGGGCCGCGGTTCTGTGTAGAAGACCGGGTGTGGGGGAAGCACGTGAACCAGGTGCAGCGTTGTTCCCTGCCTCTCCGCAACCGCGGCGGCCCAGTGTGCAGCGGCTCTCGCTGCCGCCGAGTCGTCGACTCCGACGACAACCGGGGCGAGAGAAGGTGTCCCCGCGTCGGTCACGGTCGAATCACCGCGTGCACACCATGCGGATGGCGATAGCGCCGGACGTCTTCCCAGGTTTGCAGCGGGCACATCCCCGTCAGTAGGGTCTTCCGGCCCGAATCGTCGACAGGTCTCCGCCAGTGACCATCGGCCCTAACCTCGGGCCACGGATAGGCGAACACTGAGGTGGACGCACCGACTGTCCGACCCAGGTCAGGGCGGAGTGCGATTYACCAGGAGGCGATCGTGGACAGCACCATTCCCGACGAGAACGTCGTTCGCATTGCCGTGGACCTCGCCTGCCGGGCACCGTCGGTACACAACAGTCAACCGTGGCAGTGGACGTATGCCGACGGCCAGCTCGACCTCTACACCGAACGTGGGCGGCTTCTGGCCTCGACGGACCCGTCGGGCCGACAGTTGGTCGTCAGTTGTGGTGCGGCGCTGAATCATCTCCAGACGGCATTGACAGGGCTCAAATGGTCCGTCGACATCCGGCGCGTGCCGGAGGGTCCGCACTCGGGGCACCTGGCGACGATTCGGTTCCGCCACGACGCCCGGCCTCAGTCGCACGACTTCGATCTGCTCGCGGCGATCCGGCACCGGTATTCCGACCGCAGGCCATTCGGCCCGATCAGCGTGAAGACCCCGCTGCCCACGGCATTGACCGACATGGCGCGGGGCATGGACGTCCACCTGACACGGCTGGGACAGGATGCTCGTCCGACCCTTGCGAAGGCGACGGAGTTGACTGCGGCGGCACGGAAATACGATTCCGCGTACCAGGCCGAGCTCCACTGGTGGGCCGGTCATTCGATTCCTCAGGGTGGAATACCCGCAGATTCGCTCGCGACCGCGGAGAACCGTGACCGCGTCGACATCGGGCGCCGCTTTCCCGCAGGCCGCGACAACAACGCGACCGCGGAGATCGACCGCTCGACGGTTCTCGTGCTGAGCACCGACACCGACAGCCGCGATGCGTGGCTCAGGGCTGGTGAGGCCCTGTCCGCGGTGCTGCTGGAGGCTACCGTCGGCGGTCTCGCGACCTGCCCGCTGACGCACACGACCGAACTACGGCAGAGCCGGGAGATGATCCGCGAACTGCTTCCCGACCGCGGCTTCCCGCAGGCCCTGATTCGGGTAGGCACGACTGAGAAGAAGTCTCCGCCACGGCAGACTCCGCGACGCCCTGTCGAGTCGGTGTTCTCGATCGGCCGCCGCCACTCCGCTCGTTGACGCTCCGGAAACGCGTGTACACGGTCACGACCTTTCCGCGTACGCGAGCACCGACAGGACCGCCGACACCGCCGTGTCGACAGCTCGGCCCACCGCGGGTGAAAGCCCGCGGCCACCGCCCAGATCAGCGACCTCCACAGCCAGGACGATCATTCTGCGGTGCAGCCGATTGAGTACGGCGCCGAGCTGAATGGTGTGGTCGAGCGGGATTCCGTGCGTGCTGAACGTCCCCGCCCGAACGTCGCCGAGCTCGTCCGGAGTGAGCCGATACACGGCGCCGGGTCGCGGCGGGTCGCATACGACGGCGTCCACGATGACGGCCAGCTGCGCACCGGTCCACGCTTCGAGCAGAGTGCCCGGGTCCCCATCGGATACCGACACGCACACGTCCGGGGCGACGTGGTCCGCGACCTGCCGCGCAACGATCGGGCCGATCCCGTCGTCGCGGCGGAGATCGTTCCCCAGCCCGATCACCACGACGGTCATCTGCGGTCGAGCGTGAGGGTCAGAAAGTGGGTGGCGCAGGAGATGCACGGATCGTAGTTGCGGATGGTTCGTTCGCACAGCGTTGTCAGATCGTCATCGGCCAGTATGAGATTTCCGTCCACCGCGCGCCGTAGATCGTGTTCGATGGCAGCCTGATTCTGCGAGGTCGGAGGAATGATGATGGCGGCGCGGATCGATCCGGTGGGATCGAACTCGTATCGGTGATACAGCAGTCCACGGGGTGCCTCGCTGACCCCGTGCCCGACCGTGCGTATCGGTGGCCCGGCGGTGAAGGGCTCCGCAGGCCGCTCGTAGCGGTCGATGATCCGCAACGCTTCCTCGACGGCGTAGACGACCTCGACGGCGCGGACGACGATGCTGCGGTACGGGTTCCGGCACTGCGCGCCCAGCCCGGCATCGGCGGCGGTCTGCGCCGACACTCCGGCAAGCTGCGACGACTTGAGTGAGTATCGAGCCAGTGGTCCGGTGAGGTACCGGCAGCCGTCGAGCTCGGCGTGGAGCGCGGTCGAGTGCGGGACCTGACGCTCGACCGCGTGCTTCGGGAATTCGTCAGCGGTGCAACGTAATCCGGTCGACGACCAGATCTCGCCGTCGTCGATCGCGTAGCTGGAGTCGTCGTGAAGTGCGAGGAGGTCGTGGTCGAGTTCGACGTCGGGGAAGTCGAAGGACGACACCCATCGGACGGTTGCCACGGCGTGATCGAGTGCCGTGCACAGTTCGTCGGACAGGGGAATCAGTTCGGCTGTGGTCGGCATCCGGTGGAACCCGCCGATTCGGACGTTGACCGGGTGGATCGGTCTGCCACCGATCACATCGAGGATCGCGTTTCCAGCCTTCTTCAACGACAGGCCCCGCTCGACGGCCTCCCGATCGCGCCGGGCGAGGGCAATCGAATCCGGGAGCCCCAGAAAGTCGGGTGCGTGCAGGAAGTAGATGTGCAGCACGTGACTGGCAATCCACTCGCCGCAGTACAGAGTCGCCGCAGATCCCTCACCGCGTCGTCGAGTTCGAGTTCGCATGCCTGCTCGATGGCATTGCATGCGCTCACCTGGTAGGCGACCGGGCAGATACCGCAGATACGCGAGGTGATGTCCGGGGGTTCGAGGAAGTGTCGGCCACGGAGAAAGGACTCGAAGAAACGGGGCGGCTCGTAGATGTTGAGTTCGACGCGTTCGGCTCTCCCCTCGCGCACGGTCACGTCGACCCGGCCCTCACCCTCGACCCGGGCGAGGGCGCGCACGGTCAGTTCCCTATTCCGGGGCGCCACGGTCGTGCCCTTCCGATCCGTACGCCGCCACGTTGAACGTGGCGAAGATGCGGCCTATGGCGTCCTCGTTCATCCCGCACGTGCGCAGCCACCCGCTCATCGCGGCGAGATTCGGGTCGGTGGTGGGACCGAAGCAGCCGTAGCACCCGCGGGCGACCGACGGACACAGCGCGCCGCACCCGGAGTGGGTCACCGGGCCGAGGCACGGTGTTCCGTCGGCGACCATCACACACGTCAGTCCGCGCCGCTTGCACTCGGTGCAGGTTTCGAGTGCGACGGTGCCGCGGCCGGGTACCAGCGTGGTCAGGACGACACTTCCGGTGCCGAGCAGCCAGCACCGGGTCGCCGGTTCGTTCTCGCGGAAGACGAATTCCCCCGCGGCGAATCGAACCGGGGTGCTGAGTTCTGCGAGCCGCAGCCGGTGCCTGTGGCCGAGGGCAGGGGGCAGGGGGGCAGCGGCGCTTCGTCGGCGTTCACCGTTGCTCCCGGTCGTCCTCCGGCCGATACGCCGGCATGAGCTGGACGAGCCGTGCGGCCTCTTCGGTGATGTCGATACCGACTGGGCACCAGTCGATGCACCGTCCGCATCCCACGCACCCGGAGCTGCCGAACTGGTCGAACCACGTGCCGAGTTTGTGGGACATCCACTGCCGGTACCGGCTCTCCCCTGACGTCCGGATGTTCCCGCCGTGGACGTGGCTGAAATCGGGTTCGAAACACGACGACCAATGCTGCCAGCGCTCGGCGTGCTCGCCGGTCAGATCGGTGACGTCCTCACTGGTGGTGCAGAAACAAGTAGGGCATACCATCGCACAGTTTCCGCAGGTCAGGCACCGGCTGGCAACGTCCTCCCAGACGTCGGCTCCGCGCGCGTCGCGGAGCAGTGCACGAAGATCCACCTCGGGCATTGCCCGTCCCATCCGGCCGGCTGCGGTGCTCACGGCGTTCCGGGCCTCGTCGACCTCTGCGGTCGCGGCGGTGTGGTGGTCGACCTCGGCGAGGACGGCGGCACCGGATTCGGTGCCGGCCTCGACGACGAAGCGGTGACCGTTGTCGTCGATGCGCTCGGTCAGTGCCAGGTCGTATCCGGGGCCGGCCGCCGGTCCGGTCCCCATCGAGGCACAGAAACACACACCTCCGGGTTCGGTRCAGTGGGCGGCCACGATGAACAGGTGCCGGAACCTGCGGGCGGTGGTGCTGTCGGAATCAGGGTCCGGGCACAGCACCCGGCGCAGGACCGCGATCGCCGCGAGATCACAGCCTCGAACCCCCACGAATGCGTAGGGCCGCTCGTCGGGTGCCGGTGCGATGAAGGCACCGTCCCGGTCGACGGACCACTGCTGCTGTCGTGGCGGATGGAGGAAGCGTTTCCACGACTGCGGGCCGGCCGAGTGGCCGAAGACCGCGGCGTCGTCCCGCCGACGCAGCCGATACGTCCCGGGCCCGGTTGTCACACCCCAGCCGGACGGTAGCTGCGCGCCGGATTCGAGTTCGGCGAGARCGATGGCCGAGTCCTCGACGGTGGGACCGACAACGCAATAGCCGCGGGCGCGGAGGGCCTCGATCAGTTGGTCGAGGCCGCGGCGATTCAGAACACTCGCATCGGTGTGCACGGTCGATTGCCCATCCATGCGCTCACTCCTTTGCCTTACCGGCGGGTCCGGTCACTCGGTGAGGTGAACGCGGCTGTGCGTGGCCGCTTCTACGTCGGACGCGGTGAGCTCGATCAATTGGTGGGCCAGGTCGGCCAACGCACGTGCCGTGGCCAGTTCGTCCCCGATCTCGGGGATCTCGGTGTCCGCGGGATTCCGGCGGGCGAGCCCGACCCCGACGAGGGTGTGGGTATCGCGGGTTCGGAGCCGGGCCTGTGCCCGGGTCCTGGATCCGCCCTCGTCGGCGTCGTGTTCGTCGATGACGATCTCCACGGACCACTTCTTCTCGTTCATGTTCATCGGCCTCCGTTCGGTGTGGACGCGGTGTCGCGCCCTCGATGTGGTTCTCGGGTATGGGGTGTGCCGCGATCACGAGGCCACGACCACCCTCGTATCGGTTGTCTTCGCGCACAGCCCGAGGACGGCGCGAAACCCGTCGGCTATCGAATCGGTCAAGGCGGCGAGATCCGGGACGGCATCGGCGTCGGCGTTGATCCCGACACAGCATCGTGAGGTGTAGGACATCAAGGTGACGTTGAACGCCGATCCGAGTGTGGGGCTGAACGCGTAGTAGTGCAGAATCTCCGACCCGGCGACGAACAGTGGCACCGGCGATCCGACGACGTTCGAGGCGACGAAGTCGACGTGTTTGAGCATGTTTCCGAGTGTCGAGGCCGGAAGCAGGTTCAAGGCGCCGGCGATCGTCGGTGACAGCGGAATCGCGGACTCGTGGCGCCAGGCATCCACCGTGGCGTGCACCCGGCGCATCAACTCGGCGGGGTCGTCGATGTCGGTGGGTAGTGCAAAACGTGCCAGGGTGATGCGGTTGCCTCCCACCTGGTCCGTCTCGGCACGCAGGCTGATCGGCAGCGTCATCCGCAGTTCGCTGATCTCGGCGCCGTGCAGTCGGTGGTACTTCGCCATTCCCAGCAGGACAGCAGCCAGAAACGCGTCGTTGATCGAACCGGCACCCGCCGCGGCCGCCTGAGCGAGCGCCTCCACCGGCACGTCGAGCACCGCACAGTGACGCCGCGTGCTGCGTTTCGACATCACCGGGGACAGCGTGGACACCACGGGACGCGTGAGGCGCAGTGTGGAGCCGGCTAGTGCGGCTGCATCGCGCCAGGTGGCCCTCGGAGTCCGGACCAGTCGAACACTGTTGCGGCCCAGCGCGTTCGATGCCCGGCGGGCCACGTCGGCGGCCGTGTTCCGGTACCAGGAGAGGCGGCCCGGCGGAGTGGGCGATTCACCGTTCGGCGCGGCCGTCCGATGGTCGGTCCGGTCCGGCCGCGGCCCGCCGTCGCGGGTGAAATCCACGATCTCCCGGGCAATCTGCATTCCACTGACACCGTCGGTGAGAGAGTGATGCACCTTCATCACGAGGGCGGACCTGCCGTCGTGGAGTCCGTCGAGAACGGTGAACTCCCACAGCGGACGGCGCTTGTCGAAGGCGGTCATCTCGGCGGTCCGGGCGAAGTCGAGAACCCCGTCCCATGTTCGTGGTTCGGGGAGGGTGTAGCGGCGCAGGTGCCAGCTGAGATCGAAATCGTGATCGTCCGCCCACCTCGGCGGCGCAAAGCCCATCGGAGCCTCGATCGCCGTCCGCCGGAAGAGGGGAACCAGGTCGACCGCCCTGCGCATCATGTCGACGAATCGGCTCTGATCCGGACTGCGGTCGAGCAGCGCGACCGCCACGATGGTCGACCGGAGGATCGGGTCCTGCTCCATCCGCCACGACATGAAGTCCGTCTGGGTCATGTAGCGCTGATTCGTCGTGCTCACGTCGGTCAACTCGCTCGTCGATTGGGTCTGCGGTCGGTCGTCTTCGGTGTGTCCCGCCGGGGCCCGGTCCCTTGGGGTTCCCGGCGGCCACGGGTCACATCGGCATCATGGGCATGGGTGGCAGAACACCCGTGCTGTGCAGCCACATCATGAACATGTGGAACATCTGCATCGCATCCATCACGGTCACCTCCTTCGCCGTGCGCTCGTGTCAGGGTGTCGTCCCGGCGCGCAGAATGGTCAGGCGACTCCGGTATTCCTGCTCGTCGATCTCGCCGCGCGCGAACCGCTCGGCAAGGACCGCCTCAGCACTGCGAAGCGGCGGCGACCCACCGGGCGGTGCCGGGAACGGGTGACTCACATAACGGATCAGCAGGATGATCCCCACGATCAGCAGCCCCCAGAAAAGCGCCATACCGGTGAACATCAGTGCATACCCCCAACCGCCGAAATCATCGTCGTACATCACGGGGCGGCCTCCTACGGTCTGTTCGGCGGTGTGTGTCCGGGTCGGCCCGCCGTACTACCAGTGTCCAACCGTGCGAGGGGTGGTTCACAGGGTCTTTCGGCCGTTTCCGGTGGTTTCGCTCCGGCGGAATCAGCGCGCCGTATCCGGCGTTGTATACAAGCGATGGCGGTGGCGTACCTGCACGGTGAGCCCGTGGTCGACATCTGGTCGGGATGGGCCGCGCGCGACACCCGCTGGCAATCCGACACCGTGTCGGTGTCCTTCTCCACGGGCAAGGGAGTTGCGAGCACGGTGCTCCACCGGGCTGGTGGACCGCGGACTGATCGACTACGACGCCCGTCGCCACGTATTGGCCCGAGTTCGCGAGTGCCGGCAAGGAGTTGGTGACGGTGCGGGAGCTGTTGACGCACCAGGCCGGTCTGCGCCGCGTGCGCGGACTGGCACCGGGACCCTCGGCGCTGTTCGATCACGACAGCGTCGTCGGCGCACTCGCATCCGCGGCGCCGGATCGTCGCTGAGCCGTCATGCCGGGCTATCACGCCGTCACGTTCGGATCACTGGTCGCGGAACTCACCACTCGGGCGACCGGCTCGTCGTYCACCGACCTCGTCCGCGCCGAGATCGCCGAACCCCTCGGAATCCGGGAGTTCTGGTTTCAGGTTCCCGCGGAGGAACGTCACCGCATCGCGAAGTCCTTCCCGCGCATCACTCCCTTCGGGGTGCCCCTGGGAGACCGTGTCCTTCGCCCTATCGTGCCTGCCCGTGCTGCGAAACATCGCACACGCGGCATGCCGGAGGGGCCAGGGGCGTAGGTCATCTGGCTGCAATGCGGCAGGCTCGACGCTTGGCCGCCTGGCACAGTCCGGAAAGTGACGGTTGACCCTACTCGGTGGACGACATCGTTGGTTGAATCCGAAGTGACACGACACCCCGGAGTTCGTCATGAATCCCCACGGCACCATCGTCGACCGGAAGATCAGTCGACACCGAGACACACGCGCTCACCAGCGCCGGACACCAGACGACCGAATCGACTGGCCCGACCCGAGCCCACTGGCGGACTGGTGGGCGCGTGTGATGTCCGGTGCACACCCATCGACGAGAACCGTCGGCTAGAACATGCTCGGGCACCGAGCGCCGGGATCGAGCCCACCAACCGCAGAAGGAGTCGACATGCGAGCACTCGTGGTCTACGAATCGATGTTCGGAAATACCCGGCACGTCGCAGAGGCGATCGCCCGAGGTCTCGAGTCCACGGGAACCGTCACAGCAGTCCCGGTCGCCCGAGCCGGTGACGAAGACTTGTCCGGCTACGATCTCGTGATGGTCGGCGGCCCGACGCATGTCCACGGGATGAGTCGCGAGTCGACCCGCCACGGAGCCGCCGTGACAGCGCACAAACCCGACAGCACTGTGGCACTGGAACCTGACGCGGAAAGCGAGGGCCTCCGCGAATGGCTCGACGGGCTCCCCCCGACCCACGGGAAGGCGGTGGCGTTCGACACTCGCGCCGACGGCCCTGCCCTCCTGACCGGACGAGCATCGAAGGGTATCGGCCGAAAGCTACGCCGGCACGGGTTCGATCTCGTCGCCGAATCCGAGAGTTTCCTCGTCGACAAGGAATCGCGGCTCGAGGAAGGTGAGGAGACACGCGCCGAGCAGTGGGGTCGGACACTCGCCCAGCAGGTCACTTCCGGTCGCGCCTGATCATCGTGCTTCCGACGTAATCTGGGCATACCGACGTCGCGGCAGTTCGGAAAGCAGTTGACATGCGTCCACCACCCGGGGGCTGAGCCCATGTCACACGCTGCGATCGATCTGCGACGGCACGATGCGGTGCTCTTCGACCTCGACGTCGTGATGGCCGAGTCCGCGCGGGCCGACACCACGAGAGCACTCGTCCGTCAGTTGCAGAGTCTCGGGGTGGCGACGGCGGTCTTCTCGACCGATCGCGACGTTCGACCGGTGCTCGACGCCGCGAGAATCGCCGACGTGTTTCCCGTACGGGTCGACGGCGCCTCACCGGTCGACGCCGCCGACCGGCTGGGGGCGCGCCCGGGCGGTGCGGTGGTCGTCACGGCCTCCGGAGAAACGGCTGCCGCGGCCACGCGTGGCGGCTTCGCACTCGTCATCGGGGTCGGTCACGACCACCGCGCCGACGACTTGAGAAGATGCGGAGCAGATATCGTCGTCGTCGACCCCTCCGAGATCCCGTTCCGTGCAGGCGATCTCCGGCTATCCGAAATTCCGGACGCTCTGACCTCTCGGCACGAACTCCCCGCCGTCCTCCGTGTCCGCAGGCCCGCAGTGTTTCTCGACTTCGACGGCACCCTCGCGAATATCGTGTCCGATCCTGCGAAGGCCGTCCTGGTCGACGGTGTGGCCGCCGAGTTGGCCCGATTGACACGCAAGTGTCCGGTGGCCGTGATCAGCGGACGCGACCCCGCGGACGTGCAGACACGGGTCGGTATGGCGGAGATCTGGTATGCGGGCAGCCACGGGTTCGAATTGGCCGGACCGCAGGGGCAGTACTACCAGAATCCCGACGCTCTCGCCGCGGTACCGGTGCTGCATCACGCCACCCGCGCCCTCACCGACCGCCTCCGTGGCGTGCCGGGCGTRTTGATCGAGCCCAAGAAGTACACCGTCGCCGTGCACTATCGCAACGTTGCCGCCGATCGGATAGACGAGGTCGTTGCCACGGTCCACGATGTCGCCACGTCCGGGGAGGTCCGGCTCAGAGTCACCGGGGGTCGCAAGGTCGTCGAACTCCGTCCCGACGTCGATTGGGACAAGGGACGCGCACTGAACTGGGTCCTCGAGCACATCCACGACGCGAGATCCCTACTGCCGATCTACGTCGGCGACGACTTCACCGACGAGGACGCATTCGACGCCGTGACGGCGAACGGGGTGGGGATCGTCGTCCGCAGCAGTGAGGTCGGGGATCGACGGTCTGCGGCACGCTTCGCCGTGACCGATCCAGTTCAGGTCCGCGTACTGCTGCAGCGGCTGGCGGATCGTCTCGGCCGCGACCCCGAGACCGCGTCTGCGGCCGATGCATGGATGCTGTTCTTCGACGGCTATGAACCCCCGACCGAGAAGCTACGGGAGGCCGTCTGCACTCTGGGGAACGGCTACTTCGCCACTCGCGGGTGCGCACCCGAAGCAACCGCCGGCCCGGTCCACTACCCGGGCACGTATCTCGCGGGTGTGTACAACCGCTTGCGCGACGAGCGGGCCGGGATGGAGATCGTGAACGAAAGCATGGTGAACGCGCCGAACTGGCTGACGACGACCTTTCGTATCGAGGGCGGGCCGTGGTTCGACGTCGACGCCGTCGACCTGCTCGAGTACCGCCAGTACCTCAATCTGCGTCGCGCCGTACTCACCCGCCAGTTCCGGTACCGCGACGAGACCGGGCGAACGACGTCGGTCATCCAGCGGCGATTCGTCGCCATGCACCTCCCCCACGTGTGCGCGCTGCAGACGACGATCATCGCCGAGAACTGGTCCGGCTCGGTCGAATTGCGTTCGGCGTTAAATGGTGCGGTTCGCAACACCCTCGTCGAGCGGTACCGGGATCTCGCCGCCGATCATCTCGTACTACTCCATTCGGGCCCGCTGTCGGCGGACTCCGTCCTGCTGGCGATGCAGACCACTCAATCGCGCATACCGGTGGCCATGGCGGCACGAACCACGCTGTTGCCCCGCGACCGACACCGTGAGTGCACCTACCGTCTGCACAATCGCGACGGCCGCATCGGCCACGACATCACGGTCGACCTCACCGAGGGTGAATCCGTGACGTTCGAGAAGATGGTGACGGTGTTCACGGGGCGCGATCACGCATTGTCCGAGCCGGCCGACGAAGCGGCCCGCTGGGTGCCGTCGATCGGCGGGTTCGAGGAAGTGCTGGACGGTCACGTGCTGGCCTGGGAGCACCTGTGGGACCGTATCGGGATCACCCTCGGCGACTACCGGGACGGTCTGCGCATCGCCCGGCTCCATCAGATGCAACTCCTGCAGACGGTGTCGCCGAACACCGCCGACCTCGACGTCGGTGTGCCCGCCCGGGGGTTGCACGGTGAGGCGTATCGGGGCCACGTCTTCTGGGACGAGTTGTTCGTCTTCCCGGTCCGGCGGCCAGCACTGACACGGAGGTGGCGACTACCACATCCGCACACACCGAGAGTCCGGTGCCTGAATCTGCGGGTGCCGATCTTGACCCGGTCGTTGCTGCGCTACCGGTACCGTCGTTTGCCGGAGGCCCGCCGGGCCGCGCGGGCGGCCGGATATCGCGGCGCGATGTTCCCGTGGCAGTCGGGCAGCGACGGCCGGGAGGAAAGCCAGCAACTGCATCTCAACCCGCGGTCCGGTCGTTGGCTCCCAGACCCGAGTTGGCGCCAACACCACATCGGCATCGCGATCGCCTACAACGTGTGGCACTACTACCAGGTCACCGGGGACCTCGAGTCTCTCAGTGATTTCGGCGCCGAGATGCTGGTGGAGATCGCCCGTTCTTCGCAGGCCTCGCCTCCTACGAGGCGCCCGGGGGCGCTACACGATCCGCGGGGTCATGGGACCGGACGAGTTTCATTCCGGCTACCCCGAGGCTCCGCACGAGGGAGTCGACAACAACGCATATACCAACGTCATGGCCGTGTGGGTGATCCTCCCGGCGAGAGAGGCGCTCGATGTGATTCCGGCCCCGGACCGGTCCGATCTCGTCGACTCCCTGAGCTTGGACGTGAGCGAGATGGCCCGGTGGGCGGACGTGAGCCGCCGCATGTTCGTTCCCTTCCACGATCGGGTCATCAGTCAGTTCGAGGGCTACGAGGCGCTGGCGGAACTGAACTGGGCCGGCTACCGGGAGCGGTACACCGACATTCAACGGCTCGACCGCACCCTCGAGGCGGAGGGGGACGACGTCAACCGGTACCGGGCATCGAAGCAGGCCGACGTGTTGATGCTGTTCTATCTGCTGTCCGCCGACGAACTGCGTGATCTGTTCGAACGACTCGGATATCAGCTCGAACCGGAGGCGATACCGCGCACCATCGACTACTACATCGCCCGGACCTCGCACGGTTCCACACTCAGCGCGGTGGTGCATTCCTGGGTGCTGGCCCGCGCCAATCGCGACAAGGGCATGGAGTTCTTCGACAGGGTGCTTGCATCCGACATCACTGACATCCAGGGAGGTACGACCTCCGAGGGGATCCACTTGGCAGCCATGGCGGGGAGTATCGACCTGCTTCAGCGCTGCTTCACGGGACTTGAAACTCGTGGTGATCGCCTCGTTTTCAGCCCGGAATGGCCGAGAACGCTCGGTGCGCTCGAATTCCCGATCGTCTATCGCGGACATCAGTTGTGGCTGACCATCAGCGGTCGCCGCGTTCAGGTCAGTGCGGGCGCCGGAAATCAACGCGCGATCGAGATCTCGTGTCGTGACCAGGTGGTCCGACTGGAGCCGGGGTGCACGGTCAGTCTGGGCTAGCCACCGTCGGCGCTGCCCGTCCACGACCGGCGCCTCCCACGGTCAGCTGACCGGCCATCCGGG
>NZ_JBFUGT010000124.1:0-18435 GCF_056402775.1 Rhodococcus sp. P3_B8 | reverse complement strand
GTGCCTGCTGTGGGCGGCCGAGACGAGCAGCCACGATCGGGCATCGGCGGCGGGGATGTCGGTATGGTTCTGCTGTGTCGATGCCATGGGGGTCCTCCGGTGGGTCGTCGTTGTTCTATCGGGACAGCCATCCACCGTCGACGGACAGGGCGGTGCCGGTGACGTACGAGGACGCGGCCGAGGCGAGGAAGACCGCCGCGCCGGCAAGATCCTCCGGCCGTCCCCAGACGCCGGCGGGAATGCGGCGCAGCATGTTCTCCGCCCGGGCGGGGTCCTCGCGGTGCGCGGCGGTGAACTCGGTTTCCATATAGCCGGGGGCGATTGCGTTGACTCGGATGCGGTGTGCGGCCCACTCGTTCGCGAGAGCTCGGGTCAGTCCGAGGATGCCGTGCTTGGAGGCGGCGTAGGACGGGACCTCCATCCCGCCTTGGAAGGAGTTGATCGAGGCGATGTTGATGATGCTGGCGGCGGCGTTGTCGTCGAGGGCGGCCCGTGCGAAGGCCTGGCTGAGCAGGAATGGGGTGGTGAGGTTGAGGTCGAGCACGGCCGACCAGTCCGTGGGCGTGGTTTCGGTCGCCGGCCCACGGCGGATGATGCCGGCGTTGTTGACCAGGATCGTCGGATGCGGGAACTCGGTCCCCGCCCAGGACATCAGCTCTGTCGCGGTTTCCGGCGTCAGGTGACCGAGGTCGGCGGTGCGGGTCGAGCACCGGACTCCCCGGGCACGCACCTCCTTGGCGACCTGGTCGAGGTCGCCGATGTCGACGGCGACGATGTCGGCTCCTGCTTCCGCGAGAGCGATGGCCAGTGCACGGCCCAGGCCGCGCGAGGCCCCGGTCACGAGGGCGGCGTTGCCGTCCAGGCGGAACAGGTCCAGGACCGGGGTGTGGACAGGTGCGTTCATGCGAGAGCTCCTTCTACTCGGATCGGGAGACGACTGGTGGCCGGGCCGGTGTGCGGGGTGAGCACCGCACACCGGCCCGGCGGCTATCAGGTGCGGGTGGCCTCGTCGAGGACCCGGTCGTGTTCGAGGGAGGTGCGGGCGGTTTCCTTGGCGGCGATCACGGCGATGATGGTGATCACGGCCAGGACGGCGAGGTAGATGCTGACGGCGATGGTGTTCTTTTCCTCGACGGTGCCGAGCAGTGCGACCGCGATGACGGGGGCGAGGCCGCCGGCGAAGACGGACGCGAGCTGGTAGCCGAGGGAGGCGCCGCTGTAGCGGACGCTGGTGCCGAACAGTTCGGAGAACATCGCCGCCTGCGGCGCGTACATCAGGGTGGTGAAGATCAGCCCGATGAAGATGGCCGCCGCGATGACGGTTTGGTTTCCGGTGTCGATGAGGGGGAAGAACACGAAGCCCCAGATGCCGGCACCGACTGCGCCGGTGAAGTACAGCGGTCGCCGGCCGACCCGGTCGGACAGGGCGCCGATGATCGGGGTGAGGAAGAACTGCGCGACGGAGGCGATCAGCACACCGGCGATGGCGGCGCTCTTGGGCATATCCAGGTAGGTGACCATGTAGGTCATCACCACGACCGTGAAGATGTAGTACGAGGTGTTCTCCACCAGCCGCAGGCCCATCGCGATGAGGACCTCGCGGGGGTATTTGCGCAGGACCTCGATGATCGGTGCGTGCTCGGCCTTGTGGTTCTCGAGGGCTTTCTTGTTGGCGGCGAAGACCGGGGATTCTTCGATGCTCAGCCGGATCCACAACCCGATGAGAACGAGAACGGCGCTGAGCAGGAAGGGAATTCGCCAGCCCCAGGAATCGAAGGCTTCGTCGCTCTGGAACATGGCCAGCACCCACAGCACCACCGCGGAGAGCAGGTTCCCGAGGGGTACGCCGGCCTGGGTCCACGACGTCCAGAAGCCGCGGCGGTCGTTGTCGCCGTGTTCGGCGGCCATCAGGACCGCTCCGCCCCATTCGCCGCCGACGGCGAAGCCCTGCAGTAGTCGGCAGCCGATCAACAGCAGTGGTGCGGCCATACCGATGCTCGCGAAGGTCGGCAGCAGGCCGATGGCGAAGGTCGCGGCGCCCATCATGAGCAGGCTGACGACCAGCATTTTTTTGCGTCCGAGTTTGTCACCGTAGTGGCCGAAGACGATTCCGCCGAGCGGGCGGGCGAAGAAGCCCACCGCGAACGTGGCGAAGGCGAGCAGGGTGGCGGTGGCCGGTTCGCTGTCGGGGAAGAACAGGGGCCCGAAGACGAGCGCGGCGGCCGAGCCGTAGAGGAAGAAGTCATACCATTCGACGGCCGTGCCGATCATGCTGGCGAAGGCGACCTTGACGATCGAGGTGCGCCCGGCCGCGTGGGTAGCGGGTTCGGCCGCAATGTCGGGTGTGGACATGGCGTGTCCTTTCGGGACAGGGGTGGGGTCCGGTGTGGTCATGGGACGAGCACGACCTTCATGTCGTGGCCGGCCGCGGCGCGTTCGAGCGCCGAAGCCGCATCAGTGAGGGAAATTTCGGTCACCAGTTGTGGCCACGGTGTCGGGTCGGCGGCCATCGCGTCGGCTGCGGCCCGGTAGTCGACCTTGGTCGATCCGTAACTGCCCTGCAGGCGAATCTCCTTGCGGGTGACGGCGTTGAAGTCGACCGGTCCGGTGCGGGCGAACAGGCCGACGACGGAGATGGGGCTGCCGGGCAGGACCGCGGCGATGGCGGCGTCGAGCGCGGCCGTCGAACCGGAGGCGTCGACCCAGGCGGTGGGGATGAACGGTAGCTCGTCCCGGCCGGCGATCACGGTGCGTAGACCGAGCGCGCGGGCGAGCGGCAATCGCGCGTTCTCATCGTTGCCTACCCCGGAGAGCACGACGTCGTGGCCGCGCTGGGCGAGGACGAGGGCGGCCATTGTTCCGATCGGTCCGGGCCCGGACACCACCACCCTGGTGGGGCCGTCGGCGGCGTTCTCGATGTGCGCGACGGCGCGGCAGGCGACCGACAGTGGTTCGGTCAGCGCCAGGGTCGACGCCGGCAGATGCCGGTCGACCTCGACGAGGCGGACCTCGGGGACGACGAACGATTCGGCGGCCGCGCCGTCGAAGGACAATCCGAGCACGGTGCGCCGGGGGCAGATCTGCCGGAAACCACGCTCGCACAGATCGCACACGCCGCAGCCGTCGATGGCAACGGGGACAACGCGTTTGCCGAGCCAGGTCGGGTCGGCGCCCTCGCCGAGGGCTTCGACGTATCCGACCGCCTCGTGTCCGAGCACGACCGGGGGGCGGATCCATTCGTAGCCGGTGTCGTGACGCCAGGCGTGCACGTCGCTGCCGCACAGCCCGCAGGCCTCGGTGCGAACCCGCACCTGTCCCGGGCCCGGTTCGGGCTTGGGCAGATCCTGCACCAGGACGTCGTGGGGAGTGGCACTTCTCTTGGTCAGAGCTCGCATGGGGAACCTGCTAACTTTCGCCCGCTGCCGGGCTGACGGATGAAAGAGGGTGAGATGCCGGCGGACACCGCCCCTGAGTGCCGAGGGCACTCGGTGTGGTTGCGCCATGTCAGGCGGTGTCCGCCGCAGTGTCAGCGGATGAAGCGGTCGACGTAGTCGGCGCCGAGACCGATTTTCTCGTAGTGCGCGCGGGCTTTCTCGATCTTGCTGAACACATCCTCGATGCCGACGGTGTTGCCGTCGACGTCGACGTAGATGTACGCACCGCTCACGTGGAACAGGGTCGCCATCTCGGTCACGTCTTCGGGGACCTCGAGGGTGTGGATGTCGCCGGGCGGCTCGAACGCGTAGGTGCCCTCTTCTGCCCACCAGTCGTACTCGAGGTAATGCCAGCGGCCCCGCAGGGTGAACGCGTGCACTGCCCCGGCGTGCCGGTGGCGGGACAGGATGCCCGAGCGGCGCACCCGCAGAATGTTCACGAAATAGCCCTGACTCGCCGACAACACCAGCGGGCGGAACTCGACATCCTGCGACTGCGGAACCCACAGCCGCTCGTCACAGTCCAGATCCAGTGCACCCGGAACGATCAGGTCGTCACTCATCCCGTACGGCTTCGGACCCGTGTAGGGCACAGCCTCTTCATTCTTCATCTCAACGGTGGAACTCACGATGCTCTCCTTTCGCTTAATCGCATAAGTGACGGTACATCGTTGTGTTCCAACGCACAAGCGGTGATGTTTCAGGGCTTCAGCGGGCCGTTAACTGGATAAATGAGCCAAGGCCGGGCAGTCGTCGGAGTTCTTAAGTAGTCATTGGCGGATTTACGGGTAACTTAAACGAATCAGTGCTGCCGCTTGTGCAGGACTCTTCGCGGCGTCACCTCCTGGAAGCATTACTTAACCGCGTAAGCTGGCACGCGTGACTGATACGTCCCGCGGCGCAGGCAGTACGTCCAACGGTGGCCGCTCCCGGCGAGTGACGATGAGCGATGTCGCCCGCAAGGCGGGGGTGTCTGCTGCCGCGGTCTCCTATGCACTCAGCGGGGCGCCCGGGGTCAGCGACGAGAGCCGCCAGCGGATCCTTGCCATCGCCGAGGAGATGGGGTTTCGACCCAGCAGGATCGCCCGGGAACTGCGCTCGGGAACCACGAAAGCAATCGGGTTACTCCTGGCGGACATCGCCAACCCGTTCTACACCGAGGTCGCCGGGGGAGTGGTCGYCGCCGCCGCCGAAGAAGGCTACGAGGTGTTCGTCTCCCACGTCGGCGTGGACGGTTCGCGGCAATCGGACGTCGCGTTCGCGCAGGTCGACCGGAACTGCAGCGGCCTGATCTTCACCTCGCTCGTCGCCGCCGACAAACCACTCCTCGACAAGCTCCGCCACGAGAACATCCCCGTCGTGCAGCTATACCGGCAGATCGAAGACGAACCGTCCGACTGGGTCGGCATCGACGACTACTCCGCCTCCTTCGAAATGGCCTCCCACGTGGTTGCCACCGGGCGTCGCAAGGTCGCCATCCTCGGCGGCCCGGACACCTCGAGCGTGTCGGTCAACCGCATGAACGGATATCGTGACGCCTTGGCCAAAGCGGGTTTGCGCGCGGTCAACGAACCCGACGTGTGGGGGGAGTTGACCCGACCGGCCGGTGCATTGCGCGCCCGAGCACTCTTCGCCGAACACCCTGAGATAGAGGCCGTCGTCTGCGGTAACGACATGATCGCGCTCGGCGTTCTCGACGTCTCCCGCGAAATCGGCAAGCGCGTGCCGGAAGACCTGGCGCTGACCGGGTTCGACGACATGAGCTTTTCCAGCGCCGGCCCCCTCCAGTTGAGCACCGTGACCGTGCCGCGGGATCTGATGGGCCAACGCGCCGCACGCATGCTTCTTCAACGTCTCGCCGGCGACAAGGGACCCGCACGCAAAGAGCTACTGCCGTACGGGATTCAGGTGCGAGAGACCACCGCCCGGCGCTGCTAGTTTCGTCGGAGGACGCGAGTCCTACCGCACCTGGCGGGGTTGAACTTGTGACCACAGATCGATAGGAACTACACCAATCGAACGGCCCGCTTCATCGAGCATATGGCCGGTTCGCTTCATCACGCGAAGATCCAGAGTCCGGTCAACAATTATCACGTGAGGAAATTCCCGAAGTACCTTCATCTCAAAGAGAGTGAGCTCGCTTGCGTTCCGAATCCATATGCTGACCATAAGGTTTCGCTCTGCGGCGAGTGCGACGCACATCCTGACCTCGGGCCATTTCGCGAGTTCACGCCCCACCTCCCCGAGATGCTGAGGTGACACTCTGAATTGCAAGCTGGCGTGTAGGGGCCACCCCGATAGCGAACTTGCGATCTCACATCGCAACGTCACAAGCCCATGTTTTAGCAGCCGGTCGAGTCGTCGCATGACGGTCGACGCATTTCGATCTATCCGCGATGCGAGATCGCCAAAGCTCATACGCCCGTCATAGCTCAGCGCGTTGATGAGTTCGCGGTCCACGTCCGAAACGTCCGGAGTGGTTGGTCTGATTCCAGTCGAGCTTGGCGCGAGGTCGTGTTCTTGATTGCGTGAGATCGCACCAATCCGCCACTGGCTTCCCTCGCTGAACACCTCTGTTGCGATCGCTGACGTCGTCGAAGTGATGTATTGGATGCGGTTGAGTCGGTCCGTGATGTACCAACTCAACGTGGCCATGTCCGGTGCGAGTACTGCGACGAGGAGGTCATATCTGCCCGCTGTTACCTCGACGGTGATCGCCAGCGGATCCTGCGCGATGGTCGCTGCGACGTCGTCTATTCGTGGCGATGCGCAGTTGATTCCGATCATTGCGAACGAATGCCACGCGACCGGACCAGGCAAGACTGCGATCCACGCGGCGCCCTGGTCAAACAGCTTCGCCCACCGCCGCGCCACTGTCATCGGAGTGACGCCGAGTACCTCTCCTAGCAACGACCATGTCGCCCGCGGATTGACTTCCAGCGCGTGCACTAATGCAATATCACCTTCACTGACCGACATATCCTGCATGAATCGATCATAGATGCCTGAAGCATGCAAGATAAGTGCAGATTAGCAGCATGAAGTGCGTCACCGTCGATACTTGGCACTACCCCGGTATCAGGCCAGCGGCTCATCCGCTCGTAGTGACCTAAGAGGAAAACCCTATGAACACAACATCGCCTCCGTTCTCGTTGAAGAAGGCCGTGATCACCGCATGTATCGGAAACTTCGGCGAGTGGTTCGACTTCGCACTGTTCGGCTTCTTCGCGGTGACGCTGTCGCACGTCTTCTTCCCCGCCACCAACGATCTTGGTGCGCTACTCGCGACCTTCGCCACTTTCAGTGTCGCCTTCTTCTTTCGGCCGGTGGGCGCGGCGATCTGCGGGCGGCTCGGCGACCGATACGGTCGAAAGTACATCCTCTCGATCGTCGTGATCACGATGAGTGTCGCCACCTTCCTGATCGGTGTGCTACCCGGGTACGAAAGTATCGGTTGGGCGTCACCGATTCTGCTCGTCGTGATCCGGGTCGTACAAGGACTGGCCATCGGCGGTGAGTTTGCGGGAGCGGTTTCTTTCCTCACCGAGTACGCGCCGGAGGGCAAGCGCGGGTTCTACGGCTCCTGGTCCACTATGACCGCCAACGTCGGCATGGCGGTCGGCGCGATCACTGCGTTGCTGATGCAACTACTCGTTCCGGCCGAGATGCTCAACGACTGGGTCTGGCGTGTCCCGTTTATCGTGGCCCTCCCGATCGGCATCTCAGGATTGGTGTTGCGCCTCAAGATCCCGGAGACACCGGCCTTCGTCGCCGCGTCGACCGCCATTGAAGACGATTTTCCCAAGGAAAACGGCCCGCGTCCGCCACTGTCGGGCCAGTACACACGCATGGCGCAAGTGGTCGGGATGGTGGTTGTCTTCACAATCCTGACGTACGTTTTCATCTCGTTCATGCCCGCCTTTCTCTCGAAGGAACATGGTCTGGAGATGTGGCAGGGATCCGCGCTGTCCCTCACAGCCTTGGTCGTGGCGATGGCATTTACCCCGTACTTCGGCGCACTCTCGGACCGGATCGGACGTCGCCCAATCCTGCTCACTGCATCCTGGACCCTTGTTGTCCTAGCGGTCCCGATCTTCATGTTGTTCAACACCGGCGTTATGGGTATCGCGGCAGGGCTCGCAGTGCTGGGATTGTTCGTTGCAACCTTCAACGGTGTTGTTCCGGCTACGTTCGCCGAGATGTTTCCGACCCGCGTTCGGTACACCGCGTTCGGAGTTTCGTACCAGGTGGCGGTTGCTCTCTTCGGCGCCACAGCACCGTTCGTTCTCACCCTGATCGTCGCCCATGCGGGTTCCACCTTGGCGCCGGCGATCTACATAACGGCCGCCGCCCTGGTCACCGCGTTGGTCTGCCTGACCCTGAAGGAGACCGTGAACAACAGTCTGGACGACGCAGAACCAATAGCTGCCGGAGAACTCACGCATTTCGCGCGCTGACCCGGGCAAAGCTCCATTACCAGCACTCAATCACCTATGACGGGAGTCCCATGCTCTATCTTTCTTGTTTCGATGTCGATCCCGAGGAATCGTTGTACGTCCGCCGCTGGATAGCTGAAAAGCATCTACCCGACCTACTCGCCGCGGGGTTCCTCAACGCGGCCTCCTACGAGGAGATCAACGGGTCGGGACACACAGCAGACATCTACGAAATCCCGCAAATTGAAATCTTCAAGACTCCAGCCTATCGAGCAACAGGTAGTGATGAGGACGACCCAGAGCGCCCCCGTGCGCTCGCCGCCATGACGAACCGCTCAAACACCACCTACCGTGTCCGTGCCGAGCACGGAGACATGGAATTAGGCGGCGATTCCGAAGTAGTGACCCTCATCCAGTTCGACGCTTCAGCCACATCACCCGGTGGCCAGGACACGGAATTTGTCACGAATCTTCAGCAAGCATGCATCAGCGTCATGGATTCGTTCCCCGGCGTGCTGGAACGAGTCCGCGTCTGCGAACGGAGCGGAAACCATCCCGACTACCCATCCGACCAGCCGAATTGGTTGATCACGCTTGAGTGGAGCGAATGCCCCCGCAGCGAAGACTCGACCGATCTCGCCAGAAAACTCCACACTGCAGCTCGGCAACTCGGTTTCATCTCGGGTTGGTCGAGTCGTGTCCTGGCACGAGCGCGCGTCCAGATCGCCGAGGTTTCGCTGTGAACGCCGAGCCGCTGGTCAGCAGCGATCTGCGCAGTCGCATCGATGATATGCGCGACGAACTCGCACAGTTCTATGTCGACTTGCATCGCCACCCCGAACTGTCCGGCCAAGAGTTGCGCACCTCGGAGAAGGCAGCAGAACAACTGCGCCGGTACGGATTTGATGTCACCACAGGCATCGGTGGACACGGTGTGGTCGGAATTCTCCGCAACGGCGCAGGTCCCACGGTCCTGCTCCGTGYTGACACTGACGCACTGCCGGTGCTGGAGGAGACCGGGCTGCCCTATGCAAGCGATGCGGTTGGAATCGACGAATCCGGCCACGAGGTCCCCGTCATGCATGCGTGCGGACACGATGTCCACGTCACCAGCCTCGTCGGAGCTGCGCAAGTACTCGCAGAGCAAAGAGGCGAATGGTCTGGAACCCTGCTCGTGGTCTTTCAGCCGTCCGAAGAAACTGGAACCGGCGCGCAAAGCATGCTCGATGACGGTCTGTTCGAACGGTTCCCTCGCCCGACCGTCGTTCTAGGCCAACACGTAGTGCCACGCCCCGCAGGGACGATCGCCGTCAAGCCCGGGGTCCTGATGGCAGCAGCGGACAGCTTGCGCATCACGATGCACGGACGTGGTGGGCACGGATCACAACCGGAATCGACCGTGGATCCAATACTGATGGCTGCAACGACAATTGTGCGGCTTCAAGGCATCGTTGCACGTGAGATCGCACCAGCAGAGTCAGCAGTGGTGACGGTCGGAGCGGTGTACGGAGGAACGAAAGAAAACGTCATCCCCGGGGATGCGACCCTCTCCATCAACGTCAGAACCTTCGACGACGGTGTCCGTGAACGCGTCCTGTCATCGATCACCCGGATCGCCCGCGCAGAAGCAACGGCCTCCGGAGCGCCTGCGCCGCCCACAATCGCCAACACGGGCAACTTCCCGCTCACCGTAAACGACGCCGAAGCGACCGAGCGTGTCACAAGCGCCCTGCGGGATCACCTCGGTCACGACAAGATCGGTCCGGTGAATCCGCTCTCGGGTAGCGAAGATTTTGGACTACTCGCCGCCGCATCTGGAGCAGCGTCGGTGTTCTGGTTCCTGGGAGGCACCGATCCCGACACTTGGGCAGCGGCGGACACTGCCGGCACTATTCATCGTGATATCCCAAGCAACCACTCTCCCCAGTTCGCACCGGTGATTCACCCGACACTCGAAACGGGCGTCGAGGCATTGGTCGTGGCTGCACTCTGTCCGGACTTCCGCAGTTCGTAGGCATTTTCGTGCCATTCCGGGAATGAATGTGCAGGTCAGAGCGGTGCAGGGCGGCTGGAACGCTGAAATCTGTAGGCACACGATTTTCGGCGTGTCCGCTGGTAAAGCGGTGTGCGATCTGGTGTTGTGTAGGTATGTACCTGCGGGAGACGCGACGGAAGAACAAGGACGGCTCGGTGGTGTCCTATCTGCAGCTCGCCCACAACGAGCGGCACCCGGACACCGGCTCGTCGACCGCGAAGGTGATCCACAACTTCGGCCGCGCCGAGACGGTGGACCGCGAGGCCCTGGCCCGGTTGGTGGCGTCGATCTCGCGGTTCCTCGCCCCCGAGCAGGCCGCGGCGGCGTCGGCAGGGGGCGGGGACGTGGAGATCCTCGACGCCCGCCGCCTCGGCGGCGCGTGGACGCTGGACCGGCTGTGGGAACGGCTTGGGATCTCGGCGGCGATCCGCCGCGCCGCCGCCGGTCGGCGGCTCGACGCCGCCGCGGTGGAGCGGGTGATCTTCACCCTCGTCGCCCAGCGCGCGCTCGAACCGGGCTCGAAGCTGGCGGCGACCGGCTGGGTGACCGAACGCGTCGCGATCGAGCACATGACAGGGTTGTCGGATGATCAGGCCTACCGGGGCATGGACTTTCTCCTCGACGCACTCGAGGAGATCGCGGCCGATGTGTTCAATTCTGTTGCGCACCTGTTGAACCTGGATCTGGACATCGTCTTCGTGGATACGACGAGCACCTACTTCGAGACCGAGGGCCCGGACCGGTTGCCGGAGCTGGCCGGCTCACCTACCGACGACGACAACACCGGCCCGGCCGAGTTCGGGGCGCGGGAGTTCGGTCACTCCAAGGACTTCCGCACCGACCTGCCGCAGGTGGTGATCGCGATGGCCGTCACCCGCGACGGGATCCCGGTGCGCTGTTGGACCTTTCCCGGCAACACCGCCGACACCGCGATCATCCGCACCGTCAAGGATGATCTGGACGGGTGGAACCTGCGCCGGCTGGTGTGGGTCGCCGACCGCGGTTTCGCCTCGCAGGCGAACCGGGCGTATCTGACCCGCGGCGGTGGGCACTACATCCATGCCGAGAAGCTGCGCCACACCAATGCCGAGGCCGCCGCCGCGCTCGCCCGGCCGGGCCGCTATCGCACCATCGGCGAGAATCTGCGGGTCAAGGAGGTGCACGTCGCTCCCGGCGGCGACGGGGACGGCGAGGGCGGGGCGCGGGCTCAGCGGTTCGTGGTCTGCCACAACCCGGACCAGGCGCAGCGCGACGCCCAGGTGCGCGAGAACCTCGTCGCGCATCTGCGGGAGCTGATCGACGGCTCCGACACCTGGACGCCGCGACGCCGCGACGAACTCGTCGGCTCGCTCAAGACCAGGCCCGGACTGCGCCGCTACCTGCGGCGCACCAACACCGGGCTGCTGCGCATCGACCACAGGGCGATCAAAACGGAGGCCGGTCTGGACGGCAAGTGGCTGCTACGCACCTCCGACACCACCCTGACACCGGAGGATCTGGCCGCCGCCTACAAGCAGCTGCTCGCGGTCGAACGCGGCTGGCGCGACATGAAGGGCTCGCTGGGGCTGCGGCCGGTGTTTCACCACCGCGAGGACCGTATCCGCGCCCACGTCCAGTTGTGCTGGCTCGCGCTGCTGCTGATCCGGGTTGCCGAGACCGCCACCGGTGACACCTGGCGCACCCTTCGCCATGAACTCGACCGCCTGCACCTGATCACCCTGGCCACCGACCACGGCCACGTCGCCCAACGCTCGGCCGTCACCGCCGGCCAACGAAAGGTCCTTGCCGCGCTCGAGCTGCCCGAACCGCCCCGGTTCTTCGACTTCGCCCCCACCGACGCCTGAGCCGAGCCGCTGCCGCCCGGCGAGCGATGCCTTGTAGTAACACGCCTTCAACGCGCATATTCGGCATTACCGCAGTTCAGCCTGACTTTTCGTGAAATCGTGTGCCCATCAGCTGCGGAAGTCCGGTCTGTTGGCTGACAGCCTAGAACAGTAAGCAATCCCGAACCTCGGTAACTCCTTGGCCACAGCCAAGGGTGGCGTGAGATCAGTGATTCGAAGTTCCAGCCCAAGAAGGACTTGCACCTTCGCTTCGGAGAACGCCGCAACGCAACGTTCCCTCAGTCCCGATCAGATGTGTGAAATTTCATGAACTCTCACGAGTATCGGCGATGGCGCCAGCGGCGCCGCGCCCTGTGGACCTCAGCCAACCGCGCACCCAAACATCCTGACGCCGAGGCGGAACGCCTCATCGAGTTCGCACACAGGTGGGCCCAATATGGGGGCGCGACCGAGGAGGACATCCTTGTGCACTTCGGAATGACAACGCGCCGGTTCATCGAGCGGTTGTGGCAAGTTGTTCGTGATTCGAACTGTACTCGAGACGAGATACGCAGTTTGGCGAGCGTATACCCGCGCCACCGGCAAAGAATCACTTCCCAACCCAGTCCCTGAGCCCCTCGACGAATTTGTTACCGGGGCTCTTCGCGGACAGTGGGTCCACGCTCAGAGATTCAGTCGGGCCGTGAAACCGACCCTGCAGACACGATTGGTGCACTCGACTTCAGAACACGTCGCCCATGAAGTCGTGCGCACTGTCGTGTTTCTCCTGGATGAGTGTGCACTGTGGCCGACCCTGTCCGATGTCATCGGCCGGCGTACCACCATCGTGGTGTGCGGTATGTGGATGGCTGTCAGCGTGGCCTGCTTCTACCTCGCCACATCCTCGCTCTTGGTTGTCCTCATCCAGTTGGCGTTTGGTCTGGTCGCTAACGCTGTGTGGCGGATCTACTACGCAGCCGCCTCTGATGCCGCACCAGAAGGCGCCGTGTCCACCGCAAACGGCATCATCACCACGGCAATGTTCGTCGGCGGAGGTATTGCACCGCTCTTCATGGGCAAACTGATCTCTCTCAGCGGTGGATGGGGTGAGCGTGGGGGGTACATCGTCTGCTTCTTCGTCATGTCTGGCTGCGCCCTGTTCGGGGTGCTGCTCCAGCTCTTCACCGAAAGGCCGAAACATGATTCGGCGCAGCATGATGAGAGTGCATCACAAGAATCGGTGGCCCAGTGACCGGGATTCGCTTGTGCGCTGGCGACTTTCGAGATTCCCGCGCCAGCTGGTTGAGCGGACCAGGGGAGATGGTGCGGCGCAGTTGCTCGGCACAGGGCCGGAAAGTTGACAAGAGATCCGTTCTCGGCGCCGCGGGTGTTACCAGCTCTCCTCAACGCCGCCGTGGGGCAAGAATCCTGGTCGCAAACCGCTCGCCCCAGGATGAGGACGTGAGCGACGAACTGCAGCAATTCTCGTGCGTGACTCCCATGCCCGCCTACGTACGGGACCGCCTCCAGGCGTGGGAGGGCACAGACTTCCGGATCCTGACCACCGCCGTCGACCAGGCTCTCGATGAGCTCAACAGTCTCGAACAATCGCCGTGGGATCCGAACTGATTCCCGCCGTGCACTTTTGTGGTGTGGGTGAACGCCCGCCGGAACTTGTCTGCGGCGGGCGTTCACGGTGGGGTCAGTTCAGGGTGGCGGTGTCGATGACGAACCGGTATCGGACGTCCGAGGCGAGGACCCGCTCGTATGCCTCGTTGACTCGGTCGGCGGGGATCACCTCGACTTCGGATCCGATGCCGTGGGTGGCGCAGAAGTCGAGCATCTCCTGGGTGAGCGTGATGCCGCCGATCATCGATCCGGCGAAGTTGCGGCGGCCGCCGATCAGTGACATCACGTTCAGGCTGAGCGGTTCGGCTGGGGCGCCGACGTTGACCAGGGTGCCGTCGACGGCGAGCAGGCCGAGGTAGGCGTTGGGGTCGATGCTGGCGCTGACCGTGTTGATGATGAGGTCGAATCGGCCGGCGAGCTGCTCGAAGGTGTTGGGGTCGGAGGTGGCGTAGTAGGCGTCGGCGCCGAGGCGCAGTCCGTCCTCCTGCTTCTTCAGAGTTTGGGAGAGCACGGTGACCTCGGCGCCGAGGGCGTGGGCGATCTTGACGGCCATGTGCCCGAGCCCGCCGAGGCCGACGATGGCGACCTTCTTGCCCGGACCGGCACCCCAGCGGCGCAGCGGGGCGTACGTAGTGATGCCGGCGCACAGAAGCGGAGCTGCGGCGGCCGGGTCCAGGCTCTCCGGTACGGAAAGGACGTAATCGGCGTCGACGACGACATGAGTGGAGTAGCCGCCCTGGGTGGTGGTGCCGTCGCGGTCGACGCCGGCGTAGGTGGGGACCATGCCGTTGGCGCAGTACTGCTCGTCGCCACTCTGGCAGTTGGTGCAGTGACCGCAGGAGTTGACCAGACAGCCGACGCCGACGCGGTCCCCGACGTTGTGGCGGGTGACGTCGGCGCCGACCTCGGTGACGATGCCGACGATCTCGTGGCCGGGCACCACCGGGAAGGGCTGCGGGCCCCAGTCGCCGTTGACGGTGTGGATGTCGGAGTGGCAGATGCCGGCGTACTGGATCTCGATGAGGACGTCGTCAGGGCCGACGTCGCGGCGCTCGATGGTGGTGGGGACCAGCGGCTGGCCCGCGGCGGGGGCGGCGTACGCGTTGACACGCATGGCAGATCTTCCTTCTTCTCTGGGGGTCACAGTGGTGGTGAGCAGGGCAGGGCTGAGTAACCGGTGGCGCAGCAGTCGAGGGGCGCACCGGGCGAATTGGGTGGGGTTATCGCTTCTTGGTGTTGTGGAGTTCGTCGGCCAGTGCGCTCGCCTCGGCACCGAGGAGCGCGGCATGGTGCTCGTCGCCCGCGTCGATCGCGTGCCAGTAGTCGATTTTGAGGTCGACGTAGCGTTGACGAAGGGCGATCTGTTGGGCCTCGCGTGCAAGTTGCTGCCGGCGTTCGGTCAGCAACGCGATTTGTGCGGGGGCGGCCTCGGCCCCGAGTTGCCCGTTGGCGACGTACTCCTTCATATCGTTCACCGACATCCCGGTCGCTGCCAGGCATGCGACGGCCAACAGCTGGCCCAGGTCGTTCTCGTCGTAGACCCGGTGTTTACTGCTTTCCCCGCGGCTGATCGGCGCGATCACCCCGACCGACTCGTAGTAGCGCAGTGTGCTGGCCGGAAGTCCGGTCAGGGCGGCCGCGTCCTTGATCGTGTAGTCGCGTGGGGTGGTTTGTGCACTCACACCATCGACGCTAGGAACTTCAAGTACTTGAAGTCAAAGGTCGGATGAGTCACACCCGTCTTCCCCGACCTCGGCAGATCAGCGCGCTCGTTGCCAGGTACACGATCAGTTCGCTGGCGACCGGCCACCTTGCACGACGCCTACACCGGCACATACGGCATCGAACCGCTCCGACTGTGAAGGTGCAGCCAAGACTGCTGAGGGGTGGACAGCGCGGGAGCTGAGCTGAACCAGACCCGGGTCTGACCGGTTCTCTTCTGAGTCCGACCTCGTCATTGTCGAATTCTCGCGCACTACGAGCCACTTGTTCACAAGATGCCCACCGGTGACCCCGCTTTGCCGGTGACGGATCAACTACCGCGACTCACCCTTCTGCTCCGGCGGCACGGCCAGCGACACGCACGGTACTGGCGGGATCGGGCGTGTGGACCGATCGATTACGCGTCAGGACGGCATTTTGAGGATGGGCTTCGACCCTCAGATGCCAGTAGGGGACACGCACTCAACGAAAGGCCGCGAGAGGTTCACGGGGACCGTCACGCACCAGGGGCGTTCCCGCGTCTTCCAGCCGCGACAGCAACCTGTCGTCCCGAACGATCTTTCGAAACCCTGGGCTGACCGCAGCTTTGCGGCAAGAACATGTCGAGATCCCGGCACCGGCTCCGTCCCAGCATCGAATCGGCAAGACAACACAAGACAATAACCGGAGGATGGATCCCATGGCACACGTACAACGTTTCGACCACATCGGCATCACCGTCGCGGACCTCGACTCGGCAACGGCGTTCTTCGTCGGACTGGGCCTCGAGTTAGAGGGCACCGGATCCGTCGAGGGCGAGTTCGTGGAGACCGTCTGCGGTATCCCCGGCGCGCACTGTGAGATCGCGATGCTGCGGCCGCCCGACGGAGGGTCCCGGCTGGAGCTCGCGGCCTTCGTCACGCCCGACCACGAACCCGGATCGCCCACGGCGATGGCCAACGAGCTCGGGCTGCGCAACGTGTCCTTCGAGGTCGGCGACCTCCAGGCGGCCGTTGACGCGGTGGCTGCGGACGGGTACGGGCTCATCGGCGGCATCGGCGAGTACGAGAACAGCGTGCGGATGGCCTACGTGCGTGGGCCCGAAGGGATCATCGTGTCCCTTTTCGAGCAGATCGGCTGACGCGCGTGAGCGTGCCACGTGTGGCTGTTCGAGCACCGTACGGGCGAAATCAGGAGCGGGTCGTGGGTTTGATCGAGGTCGAACGCCAAGAGGTGGGAGGTGAACGAGATGAGCTCGGACGTGACTGACGACCAGATTCAAGCCCTGGCCGCGACCGCCAAGCCCTTTAGTCTGGTTCAGCTTCGTTGGAGCTCGGACCGATATCAGGACGGAGCCGGGGCGATTGAACTTGAACACCAACGTCGCATGGTGTCGTTACGCGCCGAAGGTGTGATCGCGATCCTCTGTCCCGTCATCTCTGACACCTTTGCCGGCGTGGCGATCATGACTGAGCCCCTTGAACGGGCGCGGCAGATCATGGCCGCCGACCCGTGTGTGCAGGCCGGAATCATGACCTGCGAGGTCCTCCCGTGCCTCGGCTTCCCGGGCGACACGCTGCCTGAGTAGCCGCACTCTCCGTCACGCAGGCAGCGGGACGGTCCTAGCTAGCCTTTCACGCGCGCTCCACGATCGCGGTTGTCGTGGTAGCCAGAGGTGTTTACGCCGACGCATTACAACGCCCGATACGGAGGATCTACCCCTCATCGCAAAGTGGCCAGAGATCGGCCTCGGACCTGTCACTACGCCGGTTCCGATCGTCGGAGACATAAGTCGATACTGCATCATCGTCACGAACGTTTACCTGCCAATCTTCTACTCGGCCGGCCGGTGACGGAGTGATCCCGGTGAAGGATCGTGTCCGCTCACCGACGCACCACCCGGGACAGGTAGCGGGCATGAAGGCGGTGACGTTGACCGATCAACAGCCGGTTGAGAGGGTGAAGAATGGCTTCGAAAGAATCGCGACGACCCCCGTTGCATCCGTTGGCGACCCCATCATGGAACCTGAAACTCTGTGGCGAGGAAGACAACGCTGCTGGTGCACCTCCCCACTTCGTAAGCGCATGTCACGCCGTGGGGCGTGACACCCGCTGCTACGAGGAGCTGAGCTGGCTCGGTGAGATGAGCTGGCTTGTAGTCGACGAGACCAAAGTCTTTGGGGGCTGGTCAATTGGGCTCGAGACCGGACACGGAGGAAGCCATGGTTTCGGAACCCCGGTCGACGTCGATCTCGCCACGATCACCGCACGAGTTGCCGAAGCGGCGCAGGACTGGTTTACGGGGTGTGAACACATATTTTGGCCCGTTGCGAGCCGTAACCCGCTTCGATTGCCGAAGCCAGAGGTCCGGAACGGGTGCGGCGTCTGGGTTAGCCCCGGCGATGGCACGGTCATATGCAGTATCGGAGATCTCTGCGAATAATCTGGACGGCCGAATCCGCTGCGTTGCCATGTGTTCCGGAGACGGATCTGCTTTCGACGGAAGGACTTGTGATGATCGGTGACCGATGGGGCGTGACCGATGACGAGGTCGCCCGTCGTTACCCGTGCGACGAGCTGGTCCCAGTGCCCGTGCTGCAGGCTTGGCGAGGCGTCACCGTGCACAGCACGCCCGACGGCCTGTGGCAGTGGGTGGCGCAGATCCGATTGGCGCCGTACTCCTACGACTGGATCGACAATTTCGGGCGCCGATCGCCACGGCAGCTGCGCGCATTGCCGGAACCCGCAGCTGGTCAGCACTTCACCGCCTCGGGGAATCGTCCCCTCGGGCGCATCCTCTCGGTCTCCACGGCGGAACAGCTCACCGGCGGGATCATGGGTGCGGTGATGTCGTACGTGCTCGTTCCGAACGGCGACTCGACGCGCCTGCTGCTGAAGGTCGTCATGGCGAAGGGCCGCTGGCTCGCGCCACTGATCTCCGTCGGCGACCTCGTCATGGCCCGCCGTCAACTGCTCAATCTCAAGCGGCTGGCCGAGCAGAACAGAGCCCCGTTGGCCTGACGGGGAACTGAAGCAATGTCACCGGCAGGGATCGGTCACCGGACGCAGTCGACCGTGGCTTCCGCTCCTATTCTGGATGTTGCCCTGGTCCCCGCTTGGCGGGTGCAGGAAGCCGAGCAAGTCGTCATCACGGGAGCGACGATGTTCGATCCAATCAGCATCCGCAGCACGAGTGGTCGCGCCGGCCCTCAGGACAGCAGAACCCGCCGGTGGGGTCAGGCCGGGGCGAGGTGCGGGCTCTCGCGCAGTGTGCCCGGCGATGACCGGCGAGCGGCGCCGGGGGAAATGCCGACGGCGCGCTTGAAGGCGCGGCTGAATGCCGCTTCGGACGCGTAGCCCAGGCGGGCGGCGAGCAC
>NZ_JBFUGT010000123.1:0-18550 GCF_056402775.1 Rhodococcus sp. P3_B8 | reverse complement strand
GAGGAAGACACCGCCGAGTACGAGGAGGAGGAACCCGAGGACGAGACCGACGAGTACGAGGACGAACCCGAGGAAGACACCGCCGAGGCGGAGGAGGAGCCGGAGGACGAGACCGGAGAGGACGAGGAGGAGGAGCCGGAGGACGAGACCGGAGAGGACGAGGACGAGGAGCCGGAGGAAGAGACCGCCGAGGACGAGGAGGAAGAACCCGAGGAGGAGCCCGCGCCGCGCCGGCGTCCCGAGCCGCGGCGGCGTCGTCCCCGGAAGGCCGCAGCAAAGAAGGCCCCCGCGAAGAAGGCCCCCGCGAAGAAGGCCCCCGCAAAGAAGACCACAGCGAAGAAGACCACAGCGAAGAAGACCACAGCGAAGAAGACCCCTGCAAAGAAGACCGCAGCGAAGAAGGCAACGCCGCGGCGTAGGAGAGGAGCACGCGCATGACCACGGCCGGTGGACCCAGCTCGAGCAGTCTCGCCGACGTCATCGACACCATCCTCGACAAGGGTCTGGTGATCGACGCGTACGTGCGGGTCTCGCTGGTCGGCATCGAACTGCTGACGATCGACGCCCGCGTTGTCGTCGCCAGCGTCGACACCTACCTGCGGTTCGCGGAGGCGGTGAACCGGCTCGAGATCGGCAGCGAGCCGAAGGGGCTGTCAGAGATCGTCTCGGGTGCCACCGAGGGCGGTGCCAAGCACAAGACGAAGGGGGCGCTCGAATCGGCGGGGGAGAAGCTCGGCGGCCTCCTCGGGGGCGGGGAGGAAGAGGAAGAACCAGAGCGAGAACGAGTGTCGCGCAGGTCGACGCGAGGTGACCGGTGATGGCTACCCCGGAGCAGACGAAGAAGACGACCGGTGTGTATGTCTACGGCATCGTCCCGGCCGACGTCGAGGTCGCCGAGGATGCGACCGGGGTCGCGGACGGCACCGTGGAGGTGATCACTCAGGGTGACATTGCCGCCCTGGTGAGCGGACTGTCGGTGGATCGGGCGCTCGGGGCGCCCGGGGACCTGCGGGCGCATGCGGATCTGCTGGACGGGGTGGCCGGGGTGGCGCCGGTGCTACCGCTGCGGTTCGGTGCGGTGCTCAGTGACGCCGACGCCGTGCAGGAGGAACTGCTGTCGGCGCACGCGGACGAGTTCAGTTCTGCGCTCGAGCAATTGGCGGGCAAGGCCCAGTACATCATGAAAGGCCGGTACGTGGAGAAGGCGATCCTGCGGGAGATCCTCGACGAGGACGATCAGGCGGCGGCGCTGCGCGAGGAGATCCGCGACAAGTCGGAGGACGCGGGCCGGCAGGCACGGATGGCCTTGGGGGAACTGGTGAGCAACGCGATCGCAGCCAAACGCGAACAGGACACCCGCAGGGTCGTCGAGGCGCTCGACGATCTCGCCTCTTCCGTGAACGTGCGCGAACCCACGCACGAGGAGGAGGCCGTGCAGGTGGCGCTGCTCGCCGATGTCGAGCGTCAGGACGAGCTCGAACAGGTGCTCAGTGAGCTGGTCCAGGAGTGGGACGGGCGGGTGGAGATGAAGCTGCTCGGACCGCAAGCGGCATACGACTTCGTGGTCACCCCGAAGCCTGAGGGGCAGGGCTGAAGGCATGGGTCTGTTCTCGTTCATCGTCACCTTGCCACTGCAACCGGTCAAAGGGGTGATCTCGCTGGCGGAGTTGATCCAGCGGCAGGTCGAGCAGGAGTTGCACGATCCGGCGCGCGCCCGCCGGGCGCTCGAGGAACTCGAGGAGGCCCGGGAACGTGGTGAGATCACCGAGGAAGAGGAAATGCAGGCGCAGCAGGCGATCCTCGACCAGATGACGGGCGGTGGCGAATCCATCCCCTGACTGAGTAGGGCAAACACGGCAGCACCGAGACCCGATCCGCCGCAACGGCGGAAACGAAAGACGGCTGCCAGCCTTATCAGAGGCTGAGGGGAAGGCCAGCCGGTTCGGCGCACCGGATCCGTTCCTCGATACTGTCAGGATCGTCACCGCGCGCGAGACCGGTGCTGATGGCGGCGGCAATGGCGCGGGTGCGTCCGTGGTTGTCAACACACTTCTCGTGCAGGTCACGCCTGGTAAGAATCCGACCCTCCTGTCCTCGACCGTCGGTCAGTCGATGCGCTCAGCGAGCCGGTATGGACGAGAACCGTTTGCGTGAACCGTAAATCGTTCAGTCCTGCGGGGTTCCGGGTTCACGCGGACGCGGTCGAAACGACATCGCGGAGTAGCACTGACCGAGCGGACGAGCCGGTTCGCCATGCGCACACAACTTTAGTGCAAGCGAATATCGGGAGGGCGACGTGGAGCGCAGAACCCAGCCCAGGAAGGTGGCGACACGACGCATCGGGGCCTGTCGATGTTCTGACAGGCCCCGATTCCGTGCGCGTGTGCGCTGTGGGTCAGGTGATGCTGCGGAATGATCCGCCGTCGACGCCGTAGACCGAGGAGGTGACGTACGAGGCGAGGTCGGAGGCGAGGAAGACCACCACGTTGGCCACTTCCTCCGGAGTTCCGATGCGCTGCAGAGGAAGTCCGCGATGTTTCATCTCGACGTCGATGGACTCGTCGCGGTGCACGCCGTGGACGGCGGCGAAGGTGTCGGCGAGGCCGCCCTCCATCAGCCACATCGGCGAGAGAATGGGGCCGGGTGCGACCGCGTTGACTCGCACGAGTGGCCCTTCGCTGATGGCCAGCGAGCTGGTGAACGACAGGATGGCTGCCTTGGACGCGGCGTAGTCCGGTCCGGCGGCGATCGGCTGGCGGCCCAGGTCCGAGGCGTTGTTGACGATGACACCGCGTCCGGCGGCCCGCATGGCCGGCAGCACGTGGGTGGCGGCGCGGACCTGGCTGAGGAAGTTCAGTTCGAGGGTGGAGACCCAGTCGGTGTCGGTGAGGCTGTCGAAGGTTCCCAGGCTGCCGGCGCCGACGTTGTTGAACAATACGTCCACCCGGCCGTCGTAGGGATCGAGGACCTCGTCGAGGCCGCCGGTCACTCCGGTCTCGGTGCTCAGATCGGCCACGGCGTAGTGCACCTCGGTGACCTGCTCGAGTTCCTTGGCGAGGAGGTCGAGGCCGTGCCGGTCGCGGTCGAGCAGGGCGAGGCGGGCGTTTTCCGCGGCGAAGGCGCGTGCGGATGCGGCTCCGATTCCGGAGCCGGCGCCGGTGATGACGACGACCTTGTCCCCTAGTCCGGTTTCCATCGTGATTCCTCTCGGGCGTGGGGCGTTAGTTGGTGGCGGGTTCGGAGTACCCCTCGGGCAGGCAGCCGTTGGGGGTGAACTCGTCGAGGTTGTCCTTGGTGACCACCGGCAGCGGCATGTAGCTGACCGGCGGTACGTCCTTGCCGGCGAGGACGTCCGTCATGGTGGTCAGGGCGTGGGTGGAGTCCCAGCACGGGGATTGGAACAGTGTCGTCGCCATGGAGCCGTTCTCGAGCAGGGTCCGGGCGACCGGGGCGTAGTTGTGGCCGAGGAGTTTGACCTGTCCGGCCATCCCCGCGGCGTCGAGGGCTTGGGCGGCGCCGGAGGCCATGATGTCGTCCGGGGTGACGAGGGCATCGATCTGGTTGCCGAATCGGCTGATCAGTGAGCTCGCTGCGGTCTGGGCCTGGTTCTTGTCGAAGTTGCCCGGCTGGGAGCCGAGGAGCTTGATGTCGGGGTGGTTGGCCATCTCGCGTTCGAGGCCGATCTGACGGTTGATCGCGGCCGCGTTGCCGGGGGTGCCGCCGATGTAGACGTAGGTTCCCTTGCCGCCGAGCAGCTTCGCGAGTTCCTTGCCCTGGAGTTCGCCGATTCGTTGGTCGTTCGGTCCGGTGAACGCGTGGTACAGGCTGGTGTCGAGGTCCTCGGGGGGCTGGGAGTTGCTGATGTCGACCGGAATTCCTGCCCGCTGGGCCTGGATCAGCATCGGCTGTTCGGCGCCGTAGAGCGCGGGCCAGATGACGATGCCGTCGACCTTCTTGGCGATCGCGATCTTCATCTGCGACGCCTGCACCGAGGCGTCGTAGTTCGAGTTCATCACGAACGCGTTGACGTGGTGTTCTTCGGCTGCCTTCCGCAGGGACGAGACGTAGTTGCGGCCGTACTCGTGGTTGCGGTCCATCGGCACGAGGAAAGCGATGGTCGGCCAGTCCTCGTTGTCGGTTGCCGCGCCGGGAGCGCCGCACGCGGTGCCGGTCAGCACGGTGGCCGCGCAGACGGCGATCGCGAGTGCGACCCGGCGGAACAGTGAATTCTTGTGCGCCATCATCGTGCCTTTCCTGCTGCGGCAGCTGTGTGGTCCGAGGATGCACCGGTGAGGGGACCGAGCAGCGACGGCAGCCGCAGGGCCCGCACACCCTCCTTGGTCAAGACGATCGCGGCGAACAGGATCGCGCCGATGGCGATGCTCTCGACGCTCGAGTCCAGCCCGCTCATCTGCAGGCCGATGCTGATGCCGCCGAGTGCGACCGCCCCGATGACGGCGCCGATCACGCTGGCGCGGCCACCGGAAAGGCTTGCACCGCCGACGACGGCGGCCGCGATCGCCAGCAGCATCACCGTCGATCCCAGGGTGGGTGAGGCGGCGACCAGGTTGAGGGTGTCGACGACACCGGCGAGGCCGGCAACGCAGCTGCAGATGATGAAGGCGAGGATCTTGCGGGTGTCGATCGAGATCCCGCCCGACGCCGCGGCTTCGGCGTTGCCGCCGATGATGTAGAGCTCGCGGCCGGTACGCATCTTGGTCATGAAGAACCACAGGGCGGCGGTCGCGGCGACGGCGATGATGATGTCCGGGGTGATCTGCCCGATCAGCGGGACGCTGAATTCCAGGGCCCGGGTGGAGTCCTGCAGCGGCACCGGGGCGCCGTCGGTGATCGCGAGTGCGAGACCTTGCAGGGTGATCAGCATGCCGAGGGTGGTGATGAAGGAGTTGATGCCGACCTTGACGACCAGGAGACCGTTGATCAGTCCCACCACCGCACCGGTGATCAGCGCGAGGGGGATCGAGACGGCGAGGTTGCCGGAGACCTGCGCGGCGACGGCCGCGGTGACGGCCATGGTCGATCCGACGCTGAGGTCGATCTCGCCGAGGACGAGGACCGGGACCAGCGCGATCGCCACCAGCCACACGTCGACGATGCGGGACAGGGCGATGCCGTAGGAGCCGAGTGCGGTTGGCTGTACCGCCAGCAGCACCACGACGACCAGGGCCAGCAGGATCACCGCCCGGAATGCGGTCCAGCTCTTGAACTGGGTCAGAAGAGTGTGGCCGTTCATTTGAGACCTCCACGTCGGCGCAGGATGGCGTCCGCCGCGAGGGTCGCGACGATGATGAAGCCCTGCACGAACTGTTGCCATTGGAACGGCAACCCGGCCAGGGACAGCACACTGAGCAGCACCTGGACGAACGCGACACCGAGGACGGTGCCCAGGATCGACCCGCGGCCGCCGAAGAGGCTGGTGCCACCGATGACGACGGCGGCGAGGGCGTTGAAGTCGTAGCCGGCGGACATCGTCGAGACAGCACTCGAGCTGTAGCCGGCCAGCGCCATGCCCGCCGCGGCGGCCCCGAGCGAGGAGACGGCGAAGGTGAGGGTGAGGGTGCGGGTGGTGTTCAGGCCGGCGATCCGGGCGGCACCGCGGTTGGTGCCGGTGGCCCGCAGCGAGTACCCGAAGCTGGTGGCGGAGAGCAGGTTGTGGGCGAGCACGGCCACGACGGCGAAGATCAGGAACACCACCGGAATGCCGGCGACGGAGGCGTTGCCGATCCACGACAGCAGCGTGGTGTTTCCGGAGTACTGGGCCCCACCGGTGATGTAGTTGAGCACGCCCATGCCGGCGGTGGCGGTGGCCAGGGTGACGATGACTCCGTTGCCGCGCATCAGTCCGGCGCCGATGCCGTTGACGATCGCGAACCCCAGGCACGCCAGGATCGCGGCCGGTGCGGCCACGGCGATGCCGTGCGGGCTCAACGCGATCACGACGATGGCGGCGAGGGCGATTTGCGGCACCACCGACAGGTCGATGATCAGGCCCGAGACGACCACGAACGTCATTGCCAGTGCGACGAATCCGAGGAAGGCGCTGTTACGCAGCAGCGTGCCGAGGTTCTGTGCGGACCAGAAACCGTCGAGTCCGACCGCGGCGAACAGCAGTAGTGCGATCAGCGCCCCGGTGACCACGATGGCGGTGGGGTTCTCATCGAATTTGCGCCGCAGGGGCGGCACGTAAGGTGCGACCTTCCCTGCCGGCGCGATCTGGGTGTCAGACATGTGCGGCTTCCTTGCGTTGGTGCGTGGTGTCGTGATGGGTGCCGAGCCGGACGATGGCCTGTTGGTCGGCCTCGGCGGCGGACAGTTCGCCGGTGATCGTGCCGTCACGCAGGACCGCGATCCGGTCCGACAACGACAGCAGTTCCTCGAGGTCGGAGGAGACGACGATGACGGCGGTGCCCTTCGCGGTGAGGTTGCGGACCAGTTCGTGGATTTCGGCCTTGGCTCCGACGTCGACGCCGGCGGTCGGCTCGTCCAGGACGAACAATCGCGGATTGGTGGGCAGCCACCGGCCGAAAGCGACCTTCTGCTGGTTGCCGCCGCTGAGCAGTTTCACGGTGGCCGAGGTGTTGGCGGGGCGCAGGTTGACCTCGCCGGCGAGGCCGGTGGCCATCTTTTTCAGTGCCTTGGTGCGGATCTGTCCGAACCGGCTCAGCGCGGTCAGCGAGGGCAGCGCCAGGTTCTCGCGCACCGACCGGGCCAGCAGCACCCCTTCGGTGCGGCGGTCTTCCGGGACGAAGGCGACGCCGGACCGGACCGCGGAGCGGTAGGAACTGATGGTGCGGCGGTGGCCGTCGTAGCTGAGGGTGACCGATCCGCGGGAGCGGGGTTCGAGGCCGAGGATGGCCCGAACCAGTTCGCTGCGGCCCGAGCCCATCAGACCGCCGAGACCGAGGACCTCGCCGGCACGGACCTCGAGGCTGGTGCCGAACACCCCCGGCGCCCAGAGGTTGTCGACGGACAGCACCACCTCACCGAATGAGTCGGTTTTCTCTTCCCGCTCGTGTTGTTCCTGGTCGAGCAGTTTCTGCCCGACCATGCTCTCGACCAGTCGATCCGTGGTGGTCTCGGCGAGGTCGAGGTGCTCGACCAGGCGGCCGTCGCGGAGCACGGTGGCGCGGCTGCACAGTTCGAAGATCTCCCGCAGCCGGTGCGAGATGTACACGATGGTCACACCCTGATCGCGCAGGGACTCGAGCAGTTCGAGCAGCTGGTCGGTCTCCTGGGGTGTCAGGGAGGCGGTGGGCTCGTCGAGGATGAGGATCTGCGGGTCCAGGCGCAACGCCTTGGCGATCTCGACGAACTGTTGCAGGGTCGCCGGCAGCTGACCGACGAGGGTGTCGGGGTCGATGTTCACGCCCAGCCGCGCGCACAGTGCGGCGGCGATCGAGCGCATGGCTTTGCGGTCGACGAGTCCGTGTTTGGTGGGAGTGGTTCCGACGCAGATGTTCTCGGCAACGGTGAGGTCCGGGCACAGGCTCAGTTCCTGATGGACCAGTGCGATGCCGGCGGCCTTGGACGCTACGGTTCCCCCGGACAGCGGTTGCCCGGAGACCAGCACCTGACCCTCGTTGGGGCTGTAGAGGCCGGCGAGCACCTTCATCAGCGTGGATTTGCCGGCGCCGTTCGCGCCGACGATGGCGTGGCAGGTACCGGAGTCGATGCGGATGCTCACGTCTTTGAGCGCGTGCACACCGCCGAAGTGCTTGCTGACCCCGGTCGCCTCGATGGCAGCGGGTGACGAAGCGGGAATCTGTGAGGTCACGGAGGGCTCCTGATACAGGCTGGGAAATAACGCGGTACTGCGGGGCGTGGGGGTAGAGACGCCCCAGACGGCTTTTCATCGTTACTTAACCGTGTGACGTCCACCATAGCATTTAGTTCAGTGTGACTGTCAACACCAGGGGACTTTAGAGTTATACCGGGAAAGATTCACTGCGGCTAAATGCAGACGCGGTGGTAACCGATCGGGTGAATCCCGACCGGTTACCACCGCGGTGTCTGCGCAGGGGCGGCCGGAGGTCTAGAAGAAGACCTGCTCGCCGCCGGTGAGGTTGAGGGCGGAACCGGTGGTGAACGAGGCCTCGTCGGAGGCCAGCCAGGCGACCATCCTGCCCATGTCCTCGAGAGTGCCGAAACGTCCCGTGGGGATCTTGGCGTCGAGGTAGTCCTGCAGCTTCTGCTCGAGCGTAATTCCCTCGCTCTGAGCGATTTCCGCGAACGACTTCTCCATCATCTCGGTGTGCATGCAGCCGGGGCAGATGGCGTTGACGGTGATGTTGTAGGGCGCCAGTTCCAGCCCGAGGGCCTGCGTCATCAAGATGACGGCCGCCTTCGATGCGGAGTAGACCCCCTCGTTGGGGCGGGCGAGCTTGCCGAGCTGGGAGGCGGTGTTGATGATCCGCCCCGACTTTTGCTCTTTCATCACCCGGGCGGCCGCACGGGATCCGTTGAAGACGCCGCCGATGTTGACGTCCATGGTGCGGCGGAAGTCTTCGTCGGTGACGTCGGCGATTGCACCGTAGGTGTAAATGCCGGCGTTGTTGACCATGATGTCCAGGCGCCCGTGCGTCTCGACAGTGGAACCGACCAACTCGTCCACCGACGCCGCGCTGGACACGTCGACCTTGGCGGAGCTGCTCTTCGGGCTGCCGGCGGACTGCAGCGTGGCGRCGGTGTCCTCGGCGCTGTGCAGGTCGGCGCAGACGACGGTGGCCCCGCGCCGGGCGAGTTCGACGGCGATGCCCTCACCGAGTCCGCGGCTGGCTCCGGTGACGATGGCGATCTTGTTCTCGAGGGTGGACATGGGGAATCCAATCTGGTGTTCGGGTGGGGTGAGCTCCGCCGGCACACCGGTGCACGGGGGAGTCGGGTGAGGGGGTTTACGCGGTGGGCACCGGGGTGGGCTGGTAGGCGAGGAATCGCCAGCCCGCATCATCGGTGTACTTCCATACGGCCAGGCACCGGTTACGCAGCTTCTTCTCGCGTCCGCCGGCGGTGATGCTGGCGTTCATCTCACCGATGACGAGCGCGACGTCGTCGACGATCCGGATGAACTCGATCGGGTGGTCGATGTCGTGATAGACGTAGTAGCCCGACCGCACCTTGTCGAGGTAGGAGTCGAGGCTGTCCGTGTCGCCGGAGGAGTGCGAGTAGGCCAGGTCGGGGTGGCTGAGCTCGGCGAACCGGGCCAGGTCCTGGTCGACGATCGCCCGGTACCGGGCGTTTTCGAGATCCCGGATGGTAGTCGTCGCGTCGTGGGTAGCTGTCACGTCGGCTCCTGTGCTGTTCAGGGTGGGTGAGGGTGGGTGTCGTACCGGGTCATCGGCGGGTGGGCCGATCGCCGCGCAGAGCCTGGCCGAGGAGGTGGCGCAGCCCGTCCTCGGTGACCGGGGTCGGGTTCGAGTAGGGGTTGGACAGGACCTCGTCGATGACGGCAGGGAGTTGGGTTTCGCGCACGCCCAGTTCTTCGAGCGAGTGCGGGATCTGCAGTTGCTGTTCGAGGTCCCACAACGCGGTCGACGGATCACCGTCGGTGCCCAGGGCCCGCTGCAAGGCGGCCCGCGCTGCCGGGGCGTGGGATTCGTTGTAGGCCAGCACGTAGGGCAGCACGATCGCGTGCGTCTGGGCGTGCGGCAGGTCGAGGGATCCGCCGAGGACGTGGCAGAGCTTGTGGTGCAGCGACATCGTGGTCGCCCCCAGGCAGGCGCCGCACAGCCATGCTCCGTAGAGGGCTTTCGATCGGGCGTCGAGATCGTTGCCGTCGGCGACTACCGCAGCCAGAGATTCGGCGAAGGCGCATACTCCCTCTTCGGCCATCAGCGAGATGATCGGCGAGGCGTCCGGGGCATAGAGCGCCTCGACGGCATGCGCGACCGCGTTCAGACCGCTGGCGGCCGAGATCTCCGCCGGCAGCGTGGCGGTCAGCTGTGGGTCGTAGATGACGCTCTGCGGCAGTACCTTCGCGTCGCGCCCGGTCTGCTTGCGCCCGTCGCGGGTCAGACCCCAGATCGGGGTCATCTCCGATCCGGCGTAGGTGGTGGGGATCGCGATGATCGGTAGCCCGTGTTCGAGGGCGATCGCCTTGCCGAGGCCGATCGAGGAACCACCGCCGATCACCACGCAGCTGTCCGCGCCGAGCTCGCGGGCCCGGTCCCGGGCGCGGTCCGCGGTCTCGACCGGCACGTGCATGCGGGCCTGGTCGAAGATGCCGGCACCGCGGTCACCGAGGTGATCCATGACGAGATCGGCCAGGTGGTTCTGCTCGGGGGTGCACAGCACCAGCGCCCGGCTCAGCCCGAGTCGGTCGAGTTCCTCCCCGACCTTGGTCACCGCGCCGACTTCGAAGCTCACCCGCATCGGCAGGGCCTGATAGTGGAAGGAGCTGGTGAAGGTCACAGTCCGGCCGCCTCTCGTACCTCGGATTCGAGCAAGGTCACATCGAAATGGACCGTGCGAAAAGGATTGCCGAACCCGAGCTCGCGGGCCCGTTTCGGGTCATCGACCACCGGGAACTCCCGGATCAGGCTTTCCTTGACCCCGAACACGACATCGGAGTCGATATAGGGGGTGCCGTCGACGAACAGGTGGGTGGTGACCGGTTCGTGGCCGGGTGCGGTGACGATGAAATGCACGTGCGCCGGCCGGTTGGGATGGCGTCCGGTGATCGCCAGCAGTTCCCCCACCGGTCCGTCGTCGGGGATGGGGTAGTACCGGGGAACGATCGAGCGGAACCAGAACTTGCCCTCGTCGTCGGTGGTGAATAACCCGCGCAGGTTCAGTTCCGGCTGGATGCCGGGTTGCTGGACGTCGTAGAAGCCTTCGGCGTTGGCCTGCCACACGTCCACGCTCGCCCCGGCCAAGGGGGTGCCGTCCGCGCTGCGGACCTGCCCGGTCACCAGGCACGGCTCACCACCGTCGTCGAGGGCGATGGTGTCGCCGAGCTCGCGCGGCGGGGAGTCGACCATGTGGAACGGGCCCAGAACGGTCTGCTCGGTGGCGTGATCGAGGGCGCGTTGGTTGATCGTCTCGACCAGCATCGATACCCCGAKGACGTCGGAGAGCAGGATGAATTCCTGACGTACGTCGTTGCAGGTGTGCCCGGTGCGGGTGAGGAACTCGATGCCCTTCTCCCACTCGGACTCGGTGAGCTGGACGTCCTTGACGAAGTCGTGCAGGTGCTGGATCAGGGAGGTCAGAATCTGCCGCAGCCGGGGATCGGTGTCGGCTCCGAGGCTGTCGATCACCACCTCGGCTGAGCGGCCTTCGGTGAACAGTCCACGATCGGTCATCGGTTCAACTCCTTTCACGGTGCGGTGTAGCCGCCGTCGACCGGCAGTTCGATGCCGGTGACGTAGCTGGCCTCGTCGCTGGCGAGGAACAGTGCGCCGTAGGCGATTTCGCGGGGATTGGCGGCACGCTTCATCGGGGTGGCGGCGATCACGTCGGCGGTGATCGCCTCGTCCTGAGCGTCGATCATCGGGGTGCTGGCCAGACCTGGGTGCAGGGAGTTGACCCGGATGCCGTCGTCGACGTACGACAGGGCGGCGTTCTTGCTCATCATCCGCACCGCGGCCTTACTGGCCTGGTAGGCCGAGACTCCGGCGGCGCCGACGATGCCCCAGATCGACGAGACGTTGACGATCGAGCCGGCGTGCTGGGCCTGCATCGTCGGCAGGACCGAGCGCATGCCGTAGAAGACCCCGGTCTGGTTGACCGCGATGATGTTGTGCCAGTCGTTGAGGTCGATCTTGGCGATCGCTTCGTAGGAGCCGACCAGGCCGGCGTTGTTGACCAGGATGTCGATCCGCCCATGCGCGGCGATCACCGAGTCGACGAGCCCCTGCCAGCTGTCGAGTTGGGTGACGTCTAGGGGCGTGAAGGTGATGTTCGGGTGATCGAACGGCTCCGGCTCGCGCAGGTCGCCGACCACCACCCTCGCGCCTTCCTCGGCGAACAGTTCGGCCGTGGCGCGGCCGATACCGCGAGCTCCGCCGGTGACGATAGCTACCTTCTGATCCAACCGCGCCATTGCGATGTCCTCTTCTTTCGGTATTCGATCCGTATCAGGCCAGGTCAGCGCAGGTACTTCATCGACGCTTCATAGGCGGCGGGAACGGCCTCGCCGATCGGGAGCTTGCGGTACGCGGCGGACAGGATCTCCACGCCGTAGATTCCGTCGTAGCCGGTCTTACGGATGGCGTCGACGAAGCCTTGGATGTCGAGTTCGCCCTCACCGGGAAGCCGGCGACCGTTGAAGGTGTCGGCGATGAGGTCACCTTCGAACGTCAATGGAGCATCGTCGAGTTCGACGTCGAAGATATACTTCGCCGGGATGTCGGCGAGAGTGTCGAAGTCGACGCCGGCGCGGGCGACGTGCCAAATGTCGATCAACAACCCGCCAGCGGGATGATCGGCCTTGGCGATGAACTCGAGTGCCTGCTGCGGCGTCTTGACGTTCACGAACGGCATCGGCTCGAACACCACCGTGGTACCGGCATTTGCAGCGTCGGTGCAGAGCTTCACGAACTCGGCCGCCATGTGGTCCGCATCGAATTCACCACCGCTGAAGTCGCCGCCGACCTTGATGTGGCGGGCGCCGAGGGCTTCGGCGGCCCGGAACATGTTCGCGCGAATCTCGTCCGCGGCCGCCCGGCGGTCGTCGGTGAGAAACCAGTTCTCCAGGAACTCGAGCTCGAGGTGAGCGATGCCGTTGTCGGCGAGCATGGTCTTGACGGTGGGGAACCCGTACTGCTGCTCGGCGTCGAGAAGATCCAGGTAACCAATGCCCACGCCGGTGAATCCGGCCTTCGCGGCAACCTCGATGCGCTCCTGGAAGCTGTGCGGACTGCGATCGTTCTCCGCGTTGCCGGCGTCGGCGTCACCAGCGGTCGTCCACGTTCCAGCGATCAATTCGATCTTGCTCACTATCAATTCTTCCTTCCAGAGGGGGTTGGATGGGTTGCATCCTGCGACGTAGCGCAGGTTTACGACGATGCCAGACCGACCAACTCAATAATTCATCCTGGCTTAAATCTGTGACTCCAATCATGCAAGTCGTGTAGTGTGAATGTCAACATCGGGCGATGAACTGCGGTGTTGCACCACTGCCGGAGTTAAGCCAGAGTGGATATCGAGCGTCAGACACACAGAACGGGGCACAGTGGTGGAAGAGGAAATCGGCGTGGCCTTGAAGCGGGCCCGCCTGGACAAGAAACTGTCACTGCGCCAGATCGCCGATCAGCTCGGCATCTCCACCAGCCTGCTCTCGCAGGTCGAGAACGGAAAAACCCAGCCGTCGGTGAAAACGCTCTTCGGTCTCGCGACCGTGCTCGAGGTCTCCCTCGACCAAATAGTGTCCGGTCGCAGCGGTCTCGACGTCGAGCTCCCGCAGAACCGCGACGCGGCGGCCGGTATCCAGCGCGCCGCAGACAATCCCGTCCTCGAAATGGAAAACGGGGTCACCTGGCAGCGGCTGGCCACCGGGGGGCGCACCGAGATCGAACCGCTCTACGTCACCTACGAGGTCGGCGCCTCCAGCTCGGTCGACGGCAAACAGATGCGCCACGACGGAGCCGAGTTCGCGTACATCCTCGAAGGCACGCTGCGGCTGCGGCTCGACTTCGACGAACACGATCTGGGCCCCGGCGATTCGTTCTGCTTCGACTCGAGCCGGCCACACCTGTTCTACAACCCGGGCACGGTTCCCGCCCGCGGCGTCTGGTTCGTCTTCGACAGCGCGACCCACACCGCCGACGTCAAATCGCTACTCGACGCGATGCGAACCGCCAACGGCAGCGGCCAGGGCCGCACCCATCTGCCCACGTTCAGGTAAACCCGCCAGCCTGTCCCCCCAACACCCCGGCGATCACCTCCGCCTGATCGCTGCCTGCCGGTGAGTCGCCTGCACCGCCCCCTGAGGGCGACCTCTGGGCTGCGTGGTGCGCGCACCACCTTCCGTGAATAACTGTCCGACGGCGTGCACACCTGTCGCTGCCGAGAGGAACCTCGATGCCCCGAGCCGATACCACCCCGGCCACCGGGACCCGTGCGGCCATGCCGACCTGGCTGGTGCTGCTGATCGCGACTGCCTGCGCAGTGGTGGTCGCCAATCTCTACTACTCGCAGCCCCTGATCGGCGAGATCAGTGCATCGCTAGGCCTACCTGCCCAGTCAGCGGGGCTGATCGTCACACTCACCCAGATCGGCTACGGCGTAGGGCTTCTCCTCGTCGTGCCACTCGGTGATCTCTACGAGAACCGCACCCTGGTAACGGTCCTGCTGGCCGCCGAAACGGTGTTCCTCATCGCAGCGGCCCTCGTGACGGCGCCGATTGTCTTCCTGGTGATCTCCGCACTCATCGGGCTCGCCGCGGTCGCAGTCCAGGTGTTGGTTCCCTTCACCTCGCACTATGCCCCCGAACACCAGCGCGGCCGGGTCATCGGCACGGTCATGGGCGGACTCACGATCGGAATCATGCTGGCCCGCCCTGCCGCGAGCCTGATTGCGAGCCTGTGGTCCTGGCGGGCCGTCTACGTGCTGTCCGCCCTCCTCGTCGTGATGATCGGCGCCCCGATCCGATTCACGATGCCCGCCCGGCGGCCCGAACACACCGCGGGCTACCGCGCACTGCTGGCATCCCTACCTCGCCTCGTGCGCGACATCCCGGTCCTGCGTCGCCGCGCGCTTTACCACGCCTGCCTGTTCGGGTCGTTCAGCCTCTTCTGGACCGTCGTTCCGCTGCTGCTGACCAGCGACGCGTTCGAGATGTCCCAGAGCGGAGTCGCACTGTTCGCCCTCGCCGGAGCCGCCGGAGCCATCGCATCACCGATCGCCGGCAGAATGGCCGACCGCAACCGAACCCGGTCATGGACGCGGATCGCCATCGGCTGCGTCCTGATTGCACTGCTGGCCGCGGCCCTCGCCCCCGCCGGATCCGCCCTCGGGCTCTCAATCCTCGTCGGTGCGGCAATTCTGCTCGACTTCGGTGTCATGACCAATGTGGTGCTCGGACAACGCGCCATCTACAGCCTCGGACCCGAACTACGGGCCCGCCTCAACGGCCTCTACATGGCCATAACACCGGATGACGATCCCTTGCGGGACAGCAGGTCGTCATGAATCTGTCGCATGAGGCGGTCACGATGCGCGTCGGGCGAGTATGAGTGCTCCGCGTTTGGTCAACGGCAGCGGCAGGGGCCCGCGGTCGGCCAGCGCATCGGCGAGAAGCTCTGCCCGGTGGTGCGGCACCAGGCGTGCCTGAAGGAAGTCCCGCACAGCGTCCCGGTCGGGCAGCGTGATGAGCGACGCGTCCCAGGGCTCGGTCTCAGCCGCCCCGAAGGCGGCGGCGACCAGCTGTTGAGCGTCCTCTGCATCGAACGGTGTCGGCTCCGGTTGCCAGAACGGCGCCAACTCCGGGGAATCCACCCTGGAGATCGTGCCGGYGATGAACAGCCCGTCCGGGCGCAACACACGGTAGGCCTCGCGCAGGCCCAGCTCGGGCCGGTCGAGGTGGTCCAAGACGTTGACCGCGACGACGGCGTCGGCTGCGGCGTCCGCGACGGGCAGTGCGATGACATCGCCTCGCGCCACCGGGCAGCGCCGCACCGCCGCTGCTGTCATCGCCGTCGCGGCATCGATGCCGAACACCCGTAACGCGCTGCCGACCGCGGACCGGGCCAATGCCCCGTCACCACAGCCGATGTCCAGCACGCGAGCGGCCCCGGCATCGAGCAGCAGACGCACGATCCGGGCGTGCAGGTCCGCTCCGGGCCGGACATGGGCCGCGGTGAGACGGACACCGCGCCGAAACCGGCCAGGGTCGGCGTCATAGTCTCGCGGGGTGGGCACACCTCACATCCTGGCCTTCAGCGCTGCTGCCCGCGCTCGCTTTCGGCGTTGACCGAATGCCGGCCGTGCCGACCAGCACCGCCGTTTTGCTCCGCGATACGGCCCAACGCACTGCACACCCTCCACGTGTGCCCGCAGGGTGCACGTCATGGCCGACCTCTGGCTCCAGACGATTCACAATTCGGTTGGATACGGCAGGGCTCGGGGCTCTAGTGCACTGATGGACGGAGCCCTCTGCTGAACCGGCCCGTTTCCGTGTCGTGGACGGACGGGTAATGCGCGGTCCTGCGACCCGACCGCGGCAGGTGTTCGAGGCCCGGGTGCGGGGCGGACGGATTCAGGTCCGGCAACCGGACGAGCAGCGAACGCTCCGCACCAACCCTGGTGCCGGCGTCAATGATTGACGCTCCGCGGATCGGGTAATGGTCATCGCCGACGCAGGTGAGAGGCGACCGAGGGCACCGACCGAAGTTCATGTCGATGTGGTCGGTCGTCGTTCTCTGTTTCAGGTGGATTGATGTACGCTCGCCCGGCTAGTGATTGCGAAGCTCGTCGATGAGATACTTCTTGTTCAGCTTCGAATAACCTTCCAATCCAGATCTTTGGCACGCTTCTTCGGGTCGTCGACCGCCCAGTCCTCGGAGGATTGTGACTGTCCGATATTCTTGCGGCCACGACTCGCTGCAGCATTGGAGACGTGGGCCGCCTTCCTTCGTTCGAGTGGCCTGCCCGTGCCCCGGGCAGCTCAAACCACGGCGAGGCTTCTCAGGTGGCCAGCCACACACGTCGTCGCGCGACGGCCTTCATCCGCTCGAGCAGGTCGGGGCGCAGGGGGGTGGGCGGGGAAAGTTCCAGATATTCGGCCAGGTGGCGGAAGAACGCCGCGGCGTCCATGCCGAAGTCGGCCATGATCGTCTCAGCGGGGCCTCCGCCCAGGGCGCACCACCGAACTTCGAACGCCACCATCCGATTCACCGCAGTGGTTCCCACGGTTATCGCAGTTTCTGCGAGGGTCGTGCCGCGTCCGCTTCCATGTTCCCGACCTCGCTGCCGCCGTCGCCGTGCTCCATGCGATCGAGGTGGTGCTTGATCCATGCGGTCGACCACGCTGGCGGGTTTGAGTACTGGTTCGTCATCGGGCGATGCCTTTCCGGTTGAGCGCTGTAGGGGAGGGGAGGGTCGCGAGAGAGCAATGCAGCGAACGCGATCGGTCGAGGACCGGAAATGTCGGTGTGTGATCTGCGGTGGAAGCAGAGTAGGCGAGTGCTGCGTGGAACGCTTCGGCGACGGTGTCGAAGCAGGGCGCCGCCGTGCTGAGCCCGATTCGGTCCAGGACCGCGTGCAGGCCGGCCGGAGCGGCGACGGTCAGACGGCATCGTTGCTCGGACAATCGGGTGGCGGCGTAGTCGAGTGCAGCCAGTCCGGCGCAGCCGACGAACGGAACGCGCAGAAGGTCGACGACGACGCTGTGGCCGGTGAGCACCGCCTCGGCGAGGCACGCGCTCAGCACCGGGGCGGTGACGACGTCGACGTCGCCGCGCACCCGGAGCACCCCGGGGCCGCCGGTGGGTTCGTCGATGTCGATGCGGAAGCCGTGATCGGCGTTGCTGCACAGGTCGGTCCCGGACAACGATGACCGCGTCAGACCGGGAGAATCGAAGATGGTGCGAAAATTGGCCATGGGTGGCTCCCGGTGTGTGACCGGCCGCGGAACCGAACCAAACCCTGGAATGAAGGGTCTTCGACACACAAGTCGGCGATCCCAAACCGGTGGCGGCGTTGTCTGCCAGGCTGTGATCTCAACCTCTGATCAGAAGATAACGCGTCTTCGCGCGGAAGGAAACCCTGCACACGCGTCGGGGTCCTGCGGTCCGGTGCACGAGGTCGGGAGTGCGCGCACGGTCTCGCCGAACCCGATTTGCGCGGCAGAACTGCGCAAGCCCGCCCGGTCTCGGATAGGTGCATCAGTACGTTGTGGAACGACCGGGTAGGTCTGTGGACCCCTCTCGAGATCGCGACACCGTCCCCGTCGTGAGGTCTGGACGGCCACCCTCACCGAATGGTATGCATGAGTCATGCATGGAAGTCGCACGGCCAACCTCCTCGGGGCCGCGGCGCTGGCTGTGAGCGATCTCGTTCTCACGAGGGTCACCCGCGTCAGCCAGGTCAGCCCGAGCGGTGCTGCCGCGCTGGTGGTCTTGTCGGCCACCCCCGACCTGAGCGTGACAGAACTCGGCCGGCGCGTGGGCCTGACTCAATCGGCCGCGGCACGCATGGTCGAGTCACTCGAGGGCAAGAACTTGGCGCAACGGAAACGCGGTGCGGGACGGGAAAGGGCTGTCGCCCTCACTTCGGAAGGGCAGCGGGCAGCGCGTGCCGCCCTCGGGGCCCGCGGGGATGGACTGGCCTCGCTGCTGGCGGCACTCGACGACGAAGAACGCGAGGCGCTGGCCGGTGTGCTGGACAAATTGCTGGCCCGGATTTACCAGGATGTCCGTGACTCGGAATTGCTCTGCCGGCTCTGTGATCGCCGGGCATGCACCACCGACGCGGTCTGTCCGGTCGGCAACGCCGAAAGAGCGACCGAAAAGTAATCCGGATGGGACCTCTCCTCGCGCTCAACTCGGCACTCTTCTACGGCATCTCGGACTTCACCGGCGGTCTGCTGTCC
>NZ_JBFUGT010000122.1:0-18738 GCF_056402775.1 Rhodococcus sp. P3_B8 | reverse complement strand
GGTCGGTGCCATCGCCATGACCGAACCGGGCGCCGGCTCGGATCTGCAAAATATCACTACCAAGGCCGTGCGTGACGGGGGTGACTATGTCATCACCGGCGGCAAGACCTTCATCTCCAACGGTCGCAACTGTGACCTCGTGATCATCGCGGCCAAGACCGATGCCACGCTCGGGGCGAAGGGTGTGTCTCTCGTTGTCGCCGAGGTGAACGACGACACTCCCGGATTCTCGCGCGGACAGATCTTCGAAAAGCTGGGCCAGAAGGGGCAGGACACCACCGAACTGTTCTTCGACGGACTTCGCGTCCCGATGGACAACCTCCTCGGAGAACGTGAGGGTGCCGGATTCGTCCAGCTGATGCAGCAACTACCACAGGAAAGGCTGATCTGCGGCGTCGCTGCCGTCGCCGCGATCGAACGCGCAGTAGCACTCACGATCGAGTACACCAAATCGCGGACAATGTTCGGAAAGACCCTGTTCGACCTCCAGAACACCCGCTTCGAACTTGCCGAATGCGCGGCACTCGCGAGGGTCTCGCGCACCTTCATCGACGACTGCATCGACAAGCACCTTCGCGGCGAACTCGATGTCACCACCGCCGCAATGGCGAAATACTGGTTGACCGACCAGCAGTGCGCCGTGATCGACCGCTGTCTCCAACTGTTCGGAGGATACGGTTACATCCTCGAATACCCTATCGCCCAGATGTACGCCGACGCCCGCATCCAGCGCATCTACGCCGGATCCAACGAGGTCTTGAAAGAACTGATCTCGAGAGCGCTATAGCAAGCAGGCAGCTCAGCGTCGTCGCATGGTGGATGATTCAGCAAGTGCCTACCAACATGCACACGATCGGCTCGGCCTGGTCTGGGGACGTGCCGGGGCGGAAAACAGATCTGACAGAAGATCAATCGGCTCTACTGGACCGTTGGTTCGGGCTGTGGCAGGTTCTCGCGGATCATTCGTGGCCATTGCAGGACACGACCGTACTGAGAGTGCGGACAGCTTGCAACGACTTCATCGTGAAGGCATCACGGTCGAGGGGTCGCCAGCGGAATGGGACCCGGCCACCTACCTGCAGGCGGGGCAGGCACTCGCTGGCCTGCTGTTGCCGGGCGAGGTGTCTGCCGTGTACTACGCAAATCTGATCGAGCGCAGGCATGGGTACATCGACCGGGCGGACGATCTGGTGTCGGCTGACCAGCTGGAGGCATTGGACAAGTGATCTGGTGAGGTTGCAGTCTCAGCAGTTCATGGGCCGCCGATTTGGAGGAGGCCTTCCTTGCCGGTCTCGGGCGTGATCTCACCGCCTCGGACGTCGAAACCTTGGACCTCGAGTGGATGCATCAGGCGATAGCGACTGTGGTGTGGGCTCACAACATTGGTGACGCAGAGTTCGAGCAACACGGCCGCTGGATGCTCGACAAGAGCGTCGGCCCGGGTATCCCAGGTTGATCTTTGAAAACGTAGAAACGCGACGCATCTACCGATCGGCGGAATCCCGCAGATCATGACCGCAGGCAGATCGCCGGTCGGGCAGTGAGTGTCGCTCAGGCGTGCCCACACCGGGTGCGGACCCACCCATCTCGGATTCCGACCGGGCGCCCACTACGGTGGCGACCCGGTCGGAAGTCGAGGCGGTGCTCAGTACGCAAATGCGTGCGTCGTGAACGGGTGGGTGAGGTGCCGCCTCCCCGCGTCGGTCAGTCGCCGATGACGGCGTCGGCCTCGATCTCGATGAGCAGGCCGGGGGCAATCAGCGCGCTGACCTCGAGGATCGTGGTGGCGGGTCGGATTTCGCCGAAGACCTCGCCGTGCGCGATGCCGGCCTCTTCCCACCGGCTCATGTCGGTGAGGTACATGCGGGTGCGGATCACATCGGTCGTGCTCGCGCCGGCCTCCGTGAGTGCTGCCTCGATCCGGCGCAGTGCCTCCCGCGTTTGTTCGCCGAGATCGTTTCCGCCGACGGGGCCGTCGGGACCCGACGCCGTGGTGCCCGACACGGACACGAGCTGGCCGATGCGCACGGCGCGGGAATAGCCGATCTTGGCTTCCCATTCGGAACCGGACGAGACGTTGTTTCTGTTCGACATGGGCAACATTGTCGCAAGCCCCGATCCGGCGCTCACCAGCGCGGTCTTTCCCCACGATCCGGTCTCCGCGCGGGTCGAAGTCTTGACACCGGTTAGAACAAATGTTCGCATGTACTCATGAGGTGGGATGGGCAAGCGGTCGACGCCGACGACGGTGCATTGCCGGGGCTGGAGCGCGCCGGGCTCGTGCGCAGCGTGCAGACACCCGAGTTCGAMGGCATCACCTTCCACGAGGTGCTGTGCAAGAGCGCGCTGAACAAGATGCCCGAGGAGTCGCAACTGCCTTTCCGCTTCACCGTCARCGCTTTTCGCGGATGCTCACATTCCTGTCGCTACTGCTTCGCGCGGCCCACCCACGAATACCTCGACCTCGACGCGGGCCGTGATTTCGACAGTCAGATCGTCGTGAAGACCAACGTCGCGGCGGTGCTGCGCAAGGAACTGGGGCGGCGGTCGTGGAAGCGGGAGCACGTGGCGCTCGGCACCAACACCGATCCCTATCAGCGAGCGGAGGGCCGGTACCGTCTGATGCCTGGCATCATACGAGCGCTGGCCGAATCCGCCACCCCGTTCTCGATACTGACCAAGGGGACATTGCTGCGGCGCGACCTCCCGCTGCTGACGCTCGCGGCCCAGCAGGTGCCGGTCAGCATCGGCGTGTCGCTGGCGATCCACGATCCCGACCTCCAGAAGTCGATCGAGCCAGGAACGCCCACCCCGAAGGCGCGCCTCGATCTGATCCGGGCGATCACCGACGCTGGCCTGCCCTGCAATGTGRTGGTGGCCCCCGTCATTCCCTTTCTGACCGATTCGGTGCGGCATCTGGACGGRCTACTCGAATCCATCGCCGATGCCGGGGCCTCGGGTGTGACCGTCTTCCCGATGCACCTGCGCGGCAGTACCAAGGGCTGGTTCATGAACTGGCTGTCGACGGAGCATCCGGCTCTCGTCCGTCAGTACCGGCAGTTGTACGGGCGGGCGGCCTACGTTCCGCCCGAGTACACATCGTGGCTGAAGCAGCGCGTCGACCCTCTCGTCGACCGGTACGGTCTGGGCGGCGCGGCGAACCATCGGGAGGCCGGACAGACCGAGGCCGTCGAGCCCGATCGCGGTGAACTGGTCGGAGTCGGTCGTCCCGGACCGGCGCTCACTCTGTTCTGACGTGAACGGTCCGCCTCGGCTCGTACCATTCGGCGCCGGCAGGTTCTCCCGCCATGTTCCAGCTCCACGAGATGGTCGGCGCGATGCGCACATAGAGACCGGGGCCGACCATTCCGTCCCGTTCCACCGGCTGATCGGCCGTGCCGTAGACCCGGATGGACCGCGCGACGAACGGTTCGAACGACACCAGGTCGTCGACGACCAGCGACACCTTGTCGTTCCCGGCCCGGATGTTCCGGAACTTGCGGGTACCGGCGACGGACGGACCGGAACCTCCCACCCAGAAGTCCGTTCCGTCGAACTCGAAGGCGAGTGGAACCACGTCGGGTTGCCCGTCCGCGCCCACGGTGGCGACGCGGGCGATCGGCTGCGACCGCAGGTAGGCGATCTCTTCGTCTGTGAACGACATGGAAATCTCCTCGTCGATGTCGACCGATGTTTCTGCGTCGACACTAGCCAAGCGCACGAGTAACGCTCCCCGCATTCCCGGAGACAAGGGGGAGCGGGGTTCGCCCGACGCACAACGACCGAGGAGCGCCATGCCTGTGGGAAATCTGGTTGTCCGATCGGCGGTGGTGGGTTCGCTCGCCGCGGCCGCACTACTCGGTGCACCGGCCGCAGCCGGGGCGGATGCTGCGACGCTGACCCCCACCTACACGATCGGGCACGGTCTGAACCCCGGCGACCTCAGCGTGTGCGGAGGGCGGATCGACGCCCACGCATCGTCCGACTACCCGGAGCCGTACGGTCCGAACTACGTGCTGTTGACGACGTACTTCGTCGGCCCCTCCCGGGTCTGCATGGTCGACGGCACCCTGCATTGGCGCAACCTCGACACCGGCGCCTCCGGAACGAAGCAGTGGGCGTTGAGCGGCTGGGACGGTCCGGGCGCGCCGACAGCCGTGTACTTCGATCCGGGGGCGGGCCGGGTCAGCATCGAGATCACCACGAGCACCCCGAACATTCCGGGGAGGGGCGAGTTCACGGCGTCCTGAGCGGAGGTGTGCCGGGTTCAGGCGARGGCGTTGTCCAGCCAGGACTTCCACGCGTCCTGCGACTTCTCCTGGTCGGCACCCGCAGTGAACAGGTGGTGCGCCGCGTCGACCGTTCCGCCGAACGCGTTGCGGCCGTAGAACCGGTACAGCGCATCGGCGGTCCGGATGCCGATGAAGTGCGGCGTCAGGTAGTCGACGACACCGTCGACGGTGCCGAAACCGGGCACGTCGACGGACACGGCGTCGCCTGCGGCGGAAGTGTCGGTCAGCCCCAGCGCGCCGCGGAGTGTGGCCATCGCGCCCGGACCGGTGGACGTATCCGGGCCGGCGGTCGTGATGTAGGTGGCCGCGCGGCCTGCGAAGTACTGGACGTACTGGCCGAGGCTGTGGAGGTAGAACGTGGTGTGCTTGTCGGCGCCGTCGTACTGCGCGTCCCAGTCGTCGGTGAAGATGCCGCTGTGGACGTAGCGCAGCGCCGCGGTGCCGCCCTCGCGGGCCTCGATGAGGTATTCGAGGGCGTTGAACCAGCCGTCGGGACCTTCCTGGCGCACGGCGAACTTCTGCGGCGGCTCCCACGCGACGACGGTCGGGTCGTCCGGTCCCTCGCTGCCGACGCCGGGATCGAGATCGGTGTGGAACATCCACCCGCCGGTGCCGCTGGTGACGGCGGCGAACATCTCTTCCGGGGTGGCGTTCAGGACGACCTCGCGGCGAATCTCGAAGTTCTGGGACATGGCTAGCTCTCCTCGTGACAGTTGTCGGGTGACTTCGCTTGCTCGGACGGTGTTTTCAGGCTGGGGTGCAGTGCGACGACGAGTCGGTGTCTGCGGCCGTTCGGGGCGTTCTCGTCGTGGTATCGGGCCACCAGGTGCTTCACGGACTCGCCGAGTTCGTCGGCGAAGGCGGACCGGTCGGCCGCGGACGCGAACCGGATCTCGCTGTCGATCGCGTAGGTGGCCAGCGGCTGACGCGCCGCGGTGGCGCCGGCGATCAGCTCGCCGACCTCACGCACCAGGCGCGCGGCCAGTGCCACCAGCCAGCGGGCCGACAGTTGGTCCGGCGACCGGTCGGGATCGGGGGCGAGGGCGGCGAACGCGGCGGGGGAGATGACGKACGACGCCGCGGTGGCCTGGAAGACCCGTTCGGTGACGTTGCCCTTCCTGCGTTCCTCGACGAGTTCGACGAGGCCGTGCTCCTCGAGTGCCCGCAGGTGGTAGTTGGCCTTCTGCCGCGTCAATCCGACCGTCGCGGCGATGGAACTCGCCGAACCGGGTTCGGCCAGCGCCGCGAGCAACCGCGCCCGGACCGGGTCCAGGGAGATCTCCGCGGCGGCCGCCTGATCGATCACTGCTACGTCCAACATGCGTCAACTCTCACACTGACAGTAAATTCTGTCAAGACAAAAATAATTGTCGGTGAGTCGGGTGGTCAGCGCAGCGCGGGTGGGTTGTTCAGATCGCGCGCCGAATAGGTGTCGCAGGCCTGGACCTGACCCGTCCGGTACCCGGTGGCGAACCACTTCTGGCGCTGCTCCGAGGAGCCGTGCGTCCAGCCCTCCGGATTCACCCGGGCGCCCGCGGACTGCTGGATCCGGTCGTCACCGACCGACGAGGCGGCGGAGAGGGCGTCGTCGATGTCGGTGCCGGTCAGGGTGTTCAGGAACGGCGGCCCGCCGTCGGGGCCGGGGAGGCTGTCGGCGTAGTGGGCCCACACGCCCGCGTAGCAGTCGGCCTGCAACTCGGTTCGGACCGCGGCCGAGTCGGCGCCCCGCGGGTCGGCCTGTGCCCGCCCGATGTCGCCGAGCTGATTCTGGATGTGATGGCCGAACTCGTGCGCCACGACGTACTCCTGCGCGAGCGGTCCGCCGCTGGACCCGAAGCGGTCGACGAGAAGCTGGAAGAAGCTGGTGTCGAAGTACGCCGTCGAGTCCGCCGGACAGTAGAACGGTCCGACCTCGCTGGTGGCGTTGCCGCAGCCGGTGTTGACCGAACCGGAGAACAGCACGACCTCCGGCGGCACGTACGCGGTGCCGGTCTGTTTCGCGAGCTCCTGCTCCCACACGGAGTCGAGACTGCCTGCGGTGAACACCACCCGGCAGTTCACGTCGCGGTTGGCGTCCGCGCCGGTCTCGCATCCGGCGAGGCCCGCGCCGGAATTCTGGGCGGAGGAATCGGTGGTGCCGCTGAGGCCGCCGAGTAGCGAGCCGGGATCGCCGCCGAGGAGCAGTGCGAGGACCAGCACGATAAGACCGCCGGCGCCGCCGCCCATCGCGAACTTGCCGCCGAGGCCACCGCCGCCCCCGCCGCCGACCGACACCCGGCCGGAGTCCATTCGGGCGCCCTCGTTGAAGGTCATGTGTCGTCGCTTTCTCTGCAGTTTTCCGGTGCGTGCCGATCGAGCCTCGCACGTGAAGCGGGTATGCGTTTCCGCTCACGCCCGGTGTCTCCGTAGGATCTCAGCCAACGAAGTAGCTTGCCCCATGTTTCGAAAGGAATCCCGTGCTGCGCACACATCTCGCCGGTTCATTGCGAGCCGAGCAGGCCCAGCAGACCGTAACCCTCACCGGTTGGGTTGCCAGGCGTCGTGATCACGGCGGGGTGATCTTCATCGATCTACGTGACGCGTCGGGTGTCTCCCAGGTGGTGTTCCGGGAGGGCGCCGCCGCCGAGCAGGCTCACCGTCTGCGCGCGGAGTACTGCGTCAAGGTGACCGGTGTGGTCGAGGTGCGTCCCGAGGGCAACCAGAACTTCGAGATCCCCACCGGGGCCATCGAGGTCAACGTCACCGACCTCGAGGTCCTCAACGAGAGCGCGCCGCTGCCGTTCCAGCTGGACGACCAGGCCGGTGAGGAAGCGCGCCTGAAGTACCGCTACCTGGACCTGCGCCGTGAGGGCCCCGGTCACGCCATCCGGTTGCGGTCCAAGGTCAACGCCGCGGCCCGCGCCGTGCTCGCGCACCACGAGTTCGTCGAGGTCGAGACGCCCACGTTGACGCGGTCGACGCCGGAGGGCGCCCGCGACTTCCTGGTTCCCGCGCGACTGCAGCCGGGCAGCTTCTACGCGTTGCCGCAGAGCCCGCAGCTGTTCAAGCAGCTGCTCATGGTCGGGGGCATCGAACGCTACTACCAGATCGCGCGCTGCTACCGCGACGAGGACTTCCGCGCGGACCGCCAGCCCGAGTTCACCCAGCTCGACATCGAGATGAGCTTCGTCAACCAGGACGACGTCATCCTCCTCGCCGAGGAGGTGCTGTCGTCGCTGTGGAAGCTGGTCGGGCACGAGATCAAGACGCCGATCGCGCGCATGACGTACGCGGAGGCGATGCGTCGCTACGGCTCCGACAAGCCGGACCTGCGCTTCGGCGTCGAACTGGTCGAGTGCGCCGAGTTCTTCAAGGACACCACGTTCCGGGTATTCCAGCAGGAGTACGTCGGCGCGGTCGTCATGCCCGGCGGCGCGAGCCAGCCGCGTAAGCAGCTCGACGCCTGGCAGGAATGGGCGAAGCAGCGCGGGGCCAAGGGCCTGGCGTACGTGCTCGTCGGCGAGGACGGCACGCTCGGCGGACCGGTGGCCAAGAACCTCACCGACACCGAACGCGAGGGCCTCGCCGCGCACGTCGGGGCGAAGCCGGGCGACTGCATCTTCTTCGCCGCCGGCACCACCAAGTCGTCGCGTGCGCTGCTCGGTGCCGCGCGTGGCGAGATCGCCCGCAAGCAGAACCTCATCGACCCGGACGCGTGGGCTTTCGTGTGGGTCGTCGACGCACCGCTGTTCGAGCCGACGGCGGACGCCACCGCGAGCGGCGACGTCGCGCTCGGCTACAGCGCCTGGACGGCGGTGCACCACGCGTTCACCTCGCCCAAGCCGGAGTCGATCGACACGTTCGACACCGACCCGGGGTCCGCGCTCGCCTACGCCTACGACATCGTCTGCAACGGCAACGAGATCGGTGGCGGCAGTATCCGTATCCACCGCAAGGACATTCAGGAGCGAGTGTTCAAGGTGATGGGCATCTCCCACGAGGAGGCCGAGGAGAAGTTCGGCTTCCTGCTCGACGCGTTCGCGTTCGGCGCCCCGCCGCACGGCGGCATCGCGTTCGGCTGGGACCGCATCACCGCCCTGCTGGCCGGTGTCGATTCGATCCGCGAGGTCATCGCGTTCCCGAAGTCGGGCGGCGGCGTCGATCCCCTGACCAATGCTCCGGCTCCGATCACCGCGCAGCAGCGCAAGGAGTCCGGGGTGGACGCCAAGCCGGAGCCGAAGGGCGATGCCGCGGCGGCCAAGCCCGACGCACCCGCAGCCAAGTAGGCGGGCCCGCCGGCGCGATCTGCCGGCAGGACTCGATTGACCGGACGACGCGGAACAGCCGGGGGACACGATGTTGCACCTGCGAGTGATCTGTCCGGCCGAGCGCACCGAGGACGTCCTCGGTGTGCTCGCGGCGGAACCCGGCGCCACCCACGTGGTGGTGCTGCGCGCCGCCGCGATCGACCCCGCCGGTGACGCGATCCAGACCGACGTGGCCCGCGAGGCCGCGAACGACGTGATCGACGCGCTCGAGGCCCTGAGAATCGACCGCACCGGTGCGATCACGGTGGAGCCCGTCGAAACGGTGCTGTCGAAATCCGCACACGACGCGGAGAAGGCGGCCCCGGGTGATCCCGCGGACAGCGTCGTGTGGGAGGAACTGGTCAGCCGGACGCGCGAGGAGTCGACACTCAACGGCACCTTCCTCGCGTTCCTCACCATCGCCTGCCTGCTGGCCGCGGTGGGTGTGGTGACCGACTCGCCGATCACCGTCGTCGGGGCCATGGTGGTGGGACCGGAGTTCGGTCCGCTCGCCGCGCTCGCCGTCGCGCTGATGCGGCGCAAGCTCGGTCTGGCCCGGCGGTCGCTGATCGCCCTGCTCTTCGGTTTCCCGTTCGCGATGGCGGCGACGCTGGTCGCGACGCTGCTGATGGAGCGGGTCGGCTGGATGGAGTTCGAGAGCATCGAGTCCCTCGACCAGGTCGATTTCATCTACCGGGTCGGACCGCTCTCACTGATCGTCGCGCTCCTCGCCGGCGCGGCAGGCATGCTCGCGCTCGTGTCCGCGAAGTCTGCGGCACTCGTCGGCGTCTTCATTTCGGTCACCACCGTTCCCGCGGCGGGATTCGCCGTCGTCGCGGTCACCGTGGGCGAATGGCGCGTCGCGGCGCTGGCGGCGCTGCAACTCGGTGTCAACATGGTGGGCATCGTGATCGCAGGCGTCCTGGTTCTGGCACTGCGATTGCGCAGCGGCGGCGATCCCCGCCGGCTCCTCGAGCAGGCGCGGAAAGAGCGGTCCGTGGCACAGAGGCGGAGGGCCTGATGATCGTGTCGCCCCACGACGGCGCGGGCTACGACGAACTCTTCGACGACGGCGGCGGCGTCCGGGACCCGTGGGCGGAGCTGGCCCAGGACTTCACCGGAGGCGGGCCGGACTCCGTCCGCCGCCTGCAGTCCCGCATCCGGCTTCTCGTCGACAACCACGGGATCACCYACAACCCCCTCGACGGATCGGACGCCCCGACCGTGCCGCCGCGGTGGGAGATCGACGCGGTCCCGCTGATCGTGGCGGCCGAGGAATGGGAGCAGCTCGCGGAGGGCTTCGTGCAGCGCTCCCGCCTCCTCGACGCGGTACTCGCCGATTTGTACGGACCGATGGCGCTCGTCCGGAGCGGCGCCGTGCCTGCCCGCACGGTGTTCGGACACCCGGGGTACGTCCGTGCGGCGCACGGCATCACGGTGCCGGGCCGCCATCAACTGTTCCTGCACGGACTCGACGTCGGCCGCGGGGCCGACGGCACGTTCCACGCGCTGCGCGACCACACGCAGTCGCCGGCAGGCGCCGGCTACGCGATGGCGGATCGCCGCGTCGTCGCCCGGGCGATGCCCGGCATCTACGAGAGCGTGGGCCCGCGTCCGCTGTCCTCCTTCGCCCAGTCGATGCGGCTGGCGGCGATCGACGCCGCCCCCGCGGGCACCGAGGACCCCCTGGTCGTGGTCCTCAGCCCCCGTACTCGGTCCGAGGCGGCATTCGATCAGGCGTATCTCGCGACCGTCCTCGGCTTCCCGCTCGTGGAGAGCGCCGACCTGGTGGTCCGCGACGGCCACGTGTGGATGCGCTCGCTCGGCAACCTGGAACGCGTCGACGTGATCGTCCGGCGGGTGGACGCCGACCTCGCCGACTCCCTCGACCTGCGCCCCGACTCCCGGTCGGGCGTGGTCGGGCTCGTCGAGGTGCTGCGACGGGGAGCGGTGACCGTCGTCAACCCTCTCGGCAGCGGAATCCTCGAGAACCCGGCCCTCACCCGGCTGCTCCCGGACCTGTGCCGTCGTCTCCTCGACGAGGACCTACTCCTGCCGTCGGTGCCGAGTTTCTGGGGTGGCGACCGGTCGGAGCTGTCGCACATCCTCGCGAACGTCTCGTCGATGGTGCTGCGCGCGGTGCACGGGGGGTCGCCGATCGTGCCCGCCGAGCTCGGTGCCGCCGACCGGGACACCCTGCTGGACCGGGTGCGGGCCGAACCCGAGCGGTGGGTCGGGCAGATCGTCCCGGACCCCTCGTATGCGCCGGCGGCCGACGGATCCGGGGACGTCTTCCTCGCACCGGTCGGGGTGCGGCTGTTCAACGTCGCGCAGCAGGTCGGATTCACCCCCATGGCCGGAGGTCTCGGCACGTCCCTCGTTCCCGGGGCCGAGCGCGGCGACCGGCGTCACGCCGGCGCGAAGGACGTCTGGATCCGGCTGGCCCAGCGCACCGCGTCCACCGATCCGGGGGACGCCGCCGACCGCGACGGGGAAGCCCTGCCCACGTATGCGGCGACGACGTCCGACCTGATGACGTCGCCGCGCGCACTGACCGAACTGTTCTGGATGGGCCGGTTCGCCGAGCGCGCCGAGGGTGCGGCACGCCTGATGATCGCCGTCGGCGAGAAGTACCGCGACTACCGTCTGCGACCGTGGCTCGCGGGCGGCGGAAGCCTCMCGATCCTGCTCGACACGGTCCTGCGGGTCGCCGACGCCGGGAACCGCCCGCAAGGGCCCGATCGCGGTGCCGAGGCAGGCTCGGATCCGGTCGCCGACCAGCCGCGGGTGCGCTCGGAGTTCCGTTCGCTGACGGTCGACCCCGACCGGGACGGGTCGCTCGCGCATGCGGTCCGCGGCGTCGAGCAGGCCGCGCGGGCCGTGCGCGGGCAACTGTCGAACGACATCTGGGCCGTCCTCAGTTCCGTCGAACGCGCACTCGGGCAGGTCGCCGCCGACACGGCCGACGACGGTTCCCTGCTGTTCGAGGCGCAGTCCGCCGTACTCGGCGGGATGCTCGCACTGTCCGGAGTCGCCGCGGAATCGCTGGTGCGGGACACCGGCTGGCACGTCATGGACATCGGCAAACGGATCGAGCGGGCATCCACCCTGATCGCGCTGGTGGAGTCCACGCTGCGACGGAGGACGGACCCGGCGACCGAGCGGGCGGTGATCGAATCGCTCCTCGTCGCCACGGAGAGTTCCGTCGTCTACCGCCGCCGCAATCGGAGCATCCGCCCGGCCGCCGTGGCCGAGTTGCTGCTGTTCGACGTGAAGAACCCGCGGTCGCTGGCGTTCCAGCTCGAGGCGCTCCGTGCGAATCTGGCTGCACTGCCGGACGCCTCGGGTGCGTCGCGTGCGGAGCGGCTCGTCGAGGACATGGTCAACACCGTGCGACGCGTCGATCCTGCTCGACTCGAATCGGTCGACGCGAACGGGTCCAGGAAGGAGCTGGGTGAGCTGACGACCACGATGCGCGCACTGCTGAGCGAACTGTCCGACGTGATGCTGAAAGGTCGGCTGTCGCTGCCGGGCGGCACCCAGCCGCTGTGGGGTAGCGGGACCACGTGGAGCGCCGCGCAGGGCGGGGTTCCCGCATGACCGATGTGTCGCCCCGCGCGGACGAGGCAGCGGAACGGCCGGTGCTGCGCCGATACAAGATCACCCACCGCACCACGTACACGTACTCGGGGCCGGTGTCCTCGTCGTACGGGCGGGGTTATCTCCTGCCCCGCGACACCGAGGAACAGCGATGCGTGAGTTCCGTCGTCGACATCTCGCCGGCGCCCGCAGACCGTTCCACCGGGTCCGACGTGTACGGCAACCGGGACCTGTACTTCCAGGTGAGCACGCCGCACGAGGAACTGGTCGTGGCGGCCGAATCCGAGATCGAGGTCTACGGACCCGACAAGACCCGACTCGCCGCCGCACCCGCGAACGCGCCGTGGGAGTTGTCCCGCCCCGTGGGAACCGAGGGAGCGATGGCGCAGGAGTTCGTGCTCGACCTCGAACCCCCCGAGATCAGCGACGCGGTCCGCGAGTACGCGGCGCCGAGTTTCCCGCCGGAACGGCCCCTCGCCGACGCGGTGGTCGATCTCACCACGCGCATCCACCGCGACTTCCAGTACAAGTCGGGGTCGACGTCGATCTCCACGCGCGTCGCGGAGGTGCTCGAGAAGCGGTCGGGGGTGTGCCAGGACTTCGCCCGGCTCGCCATCGCCTGCCTGCGCTCGCGCGGACTGGCGGCCCGGTACGTGTCCGGCTATCTGGCGACGCAACCGCCGCCCGGCAAGGAACGGATGATCGGCGTCGACGCGACCCACGCCTGGGCGGCCGTGTGGATGCCGGGGGACCGGTGGCTCGCCTTCGACCCCACCAACGACCAGCTGGTCGACGAGCGGTATACCGTGGTCGCGTGGGGCCGGGACTACGCGGACGTGCCGCCGCTGCGCGGTGTCATATACACAGAGGCACGAAACAGCACCATTGCGGTGTCGGTTGACGTGGCGCCGATCGAAGTGCTCGCGCCGGATCAGCCGAAATGCTGAAATTCATCCGGGCTTCCGGTGGAGGACTCGATGATCCGTGTCACTAGCAGGTAAGTTGGTCCGCGATGACTGCAATACTGGCAGACCCCGTTTCAGAGGTAGTTGCCGCAGCCGAGAAGCTGCTCACCCGTCGCACAGGGGCACCCGTGACACTGGTGGATCCCGTGGATCTCGGCGGTAGTGGCCGCACCATCGTGCTCCGCGTGCGCGTGGCGGAGAATCCGTTCTCCCTTCCACGGACGTTGGTGATCAAGCAGGTCCGCGAGGAGTCCGGGGTGTCCGGCGCGCGGGCCGTCGATCCCGACGATCTCACCGGCGACAGCCGCAGCGCCTTCCTCCGGGAGGCCGTCTCGTACCAGTTCGCCACGGCGCTGGCGACGGACAGCCGCCCCGGAGCCGAACTGCTCGCATCCGACCTCGACGCCCGGCTCCTCGTGCTCAGCGACCTCGGGGACGCCACCCCGATCAGCGCCCTGCTCGAGCACTCCGACTCCGACACCGTCACCAACACCCTGATGGCGATGGCCCAGGCGCTCGGCCGCATGCACGCGGCCACCGTGGGCCGCGAGGAGGACTTCACCGCGCTGCTGCGCCGCGCCGAGGTGGCGCACTGCGACGACACCGTGGCCGAACAGGTGGAGCGCGCGGTGCCCGCCGTGCCCGGTCTGCTGTCCGAGATCCTCCGCGTCGATGTCTCGCCGGACCTGACCGATCAGGTGGCGCGTGCCGCGAAGCTGTTCGAGAGCGGCCGGTTCCGGGCGTTCAGCCCCTCCGACCTGTGCCCGGACAACATCATCGTCAACGACGAGGGCGTGCGGTTCCTCGACTACGAGTGGGGCGGTTTCCGCGACGCCATGCTCGACATCGCGTACGCGCTGGTCTCGTTCCCCGGCTGCCTGTGCAGCATCGAACTGTCCGAGGACCGGACGCAGGCGATGATCGAGGCCTGGCGTGCGGAGGTCGTGGGGATGTGGCCTGCGCTCGCCGACGACAACGTGCTCGCCGCCCGCATGGTCGAGGCGCAGCTGATCTGGGTGTGGCTCAGCACCTACCTGTTCCTACCGGAGAACCACACCCGCATCGCCGCCGTCCGCGAACACCACCTGTCCGTGCCGCGGTCCGAGGCGCTGACCCAGCGCTGGGACAAGCTGGCCCGCTCGGCCGATCACGCCGGGAACACGGTGGTCGCCCACCACGCCCGCGTCATCGCCGACAAGATCCGGGGACTGTCCGTCGGCTGACCCACGGTCCGGCCGGACTGGGTCGGACGGTGCGGTTCCAGTAGCGTCGAACTTGTGAGCGATCTTTTCGGTTCGGATGTCGGCGAGGACGAGTCGGCAGGCCTGTTCGAGACGGCGCAGCCCGACGAGGCGGCATCGGCCCCGCGATCGGTTCCCGGTCCCGTGTCGGTCGACCACCACGCACCGCTGGCCGTGCGGATGCGTCCCCGCACGCTCGGCGAGGTGGTCGGGCAGCAGCATCTCCTGGGCCCCGGCGCGCCGCTGCGGCGCCTCGTGGAGGGGTCGGGGGCCGCGTCCGTCCTCCTGTACGGTCCGCCCGGCACCGGCAAGACCACGCTGGCGTCGCTGATCTCGGGGGCCACCGGCCGCCGCTTCGAGGCACTGTCCGCGTTGTCCGCCGGCGTGAAGGAAGTGCGCGGCGTCATCGAACTGGCCCGCCGCCGCCTGCTCGCGGGCGAGCAGACGGTGCTGTTCATCGACGAGGTGCACCGCTTCTCCAAGACCCAGCAGGACGCCCTGCTGGCGGCGGTGGAGAACCGGATCGTGCTCCTCGTGGCCGCCACCACCGAGAATCCCTCGTTCTCCGTGGTGTCCCCGCTGCTGTCCCGCTCACTCGTGCTGCAACTGCAGTCGCTGACGGCGGACGACATCGAGAACCTCCTGGAGCGGGCGCGCACCGACGAGCGGGGTCTCGGCGGGGAGATCGAGATCGCGGGTGACGCGATGGATCATCTGGTGCGCCTCGCGGCCGGCGACGCCCGCCGGGCGCTCACCGCGCTCGAGGCGGCGGCGGGCGCTGCGCTCGACCAGGCCGGTGACGCGGACCGTCCGGTGCTGCTGGACCTCGCGACCGTGGAGGCGAGCGTCGACAAGGCGGCCGTCCGCTACGACCGTGACGGCGATCAGCACTACGACGTGATCAGTGCCTTCATCAAGTCGATCCGTGGTTCCGACGTCGACGCCGCCCTGCACTACCTGGCCCGGATGCTCACGGCGGGCGAGGACCCCCGCTTCATCGCGCGGCGGCTGGTGGTCCATGCCAGCGAGGACATCGGCATGGCCGACCCCACCGCGCTGCAGACCGCGACCGCCGCCGCGCAGGCAGTACAGCTGATCGGTATGCCCGAGGCCCGCCTGGCCCTCGCCCAGGCCACGATCCACCTCGCGACCGCGCCCAAGTCGGGGGCCGTCATCGCCGCGCTCGGTGCCGCGATGGCGGATGTCGCGGCCGGAAACGCCGGGCTCGTCCCGCCGCATCTGCGCGACGGCCACTACGCGGGGGCGGCGAAACTCGGCAACGCCGTCGGATACCGCTATCCCCACGATCACCCCGACGGGGTACTGGCGCAGCAGTATCCGCCGGACGAGCTGGTCGGTGTCGACTACTACCAGCCCACCACTCACGGCGGTGAGCGGGACATCGCGGGGCGCGTGGACAAATTGCGCGCGATCGTCCGCGGCACGAACCGTCAGGGTGGCCGGTTAAGCTGAATGTTGCCGAACTGCGCGGTGGACGCGTGGTTCGCTCCGCTTGTTCGACCCATCGTTGCCCTCGAGACAGACAATAAGGATCACTGACGTGCAGACCCACGAGATTCGCCGGCGCTTCCTCGACCATTTCGTCAAGGCAGGCCACACCGAGGTACCCAGCGCCTCGCTGATTCTCGACGATCCGAACCTGCTGTTCGTCAACGCCGGGATGGTGCAGTTCGTGCCGTTCTTCCTCGGCCAGCAGACGCCGCCGTACCCGAGGGCGACCAGTGTCCAGAAGTGTGTGCGCACCCTCGACATCGAGAATGTGGGCATCACCACACGGCACAACACGTTCTTCCAGATGGCCGGGAACTTCTCGTTCGGCGACTACTTCAAGCGCGACGCGATCAAGCATGCGTGGGCGCTGCTGACCTCGAGCGTCGACGACGGGGGTTACGGCTTCGATCCCGAGCGCATCTGGGTGACGGTCTACCTCGACGACGACGAGGCCCGCGACATCTGGCGTGACGAGGTCGGCGTTCCCGAATCGCGGATCCAGCGCCGCGGCATGGCCGACAACTACTGGTCCATGGGTATTCCCGGCCCCTGCGGCCCGTGCTCGGAGATCTACTACGACCGCGGCCCCGAGTACGGCAAGGAAGGCGGCCCGGAGGCCGACGAGGACCGCTACATCGAGATCTGGAATCTCGTGTTCATGCAGAACGAGCGTGGCCTGGGCATCAGCAAGGACAACTTCGAGATCCTCGGCCCGCTGCCGAAGCAGAACATCGACACCGGCATGGGTGTCGAGCGCGTCGCGTTCCTGCTCCAGGGCGTCGACAACGTGTACGAGACCGACCTCGTGCGTCCGGTCATCGCGAAGGCCGAGGAACTGTCGGGCCGCAAGTACGGCGCCGTCCACGACGACGACGTGCGTTTCCGGGTCATCGCCGACCACGCGCGCACCGCGGCGATGCTCATCGCCGACGGCGTGAACCCCGGCAACGACGGGCGCGGCTACGTCCTGCGCCGCCTGCTGCGGCGCATCGTCCGGTCCGCGAAGCTACTCGGTGCCGACAAGCCCAGCATGCGGGAGTTCATCACCGTCGTCCGCGACACGATGGCGCCGTCCTACCCGGTCCTCGACACCGACTTCGGCCGCATCGAGACGGTCGCGGTGGGGGAGGAGACCGCGTTCCTCAAGACCCTCACGTCCGGCTCGAAGCTGTTCGAAGGCGCCGCCGAGTCGGTGAAGGCGTCCGGCAAGTCGACGATCGGCGGCGACCAGGCGTTCGCGCTCCACGACACGTACGGCTTCCCGATCGACCTGACCCTGGAGATGGCGTCCGAGGCCGGCCTGACCGTCGACGAGGAGGGGTTCCGCACGCTGATGGCGGAGCAGCGGCAGCGCGCGAAGGACGACGCCCAGGCCCGTAAGCACGCGCACGCCGACCTGACCGTCTACAAGGAACTCCTCGACCGCGGACCCACCGAGTTCACCGGATTCCACGAATTGGTCTCCGAGGCACATGTTCTCGCGCTGATCTCGCAGGGGCAGCGGGTCCCCGTCGCGACGGCGGGCCAGGACGTCGAGGTCATCCTCGACCGCAGTCCCCTGTACGCGGAGGCGGGTGGCCAGATCGCCGACCTCGGTACCCTCACCGGCCCGGGCCTGCGGGTGAAGGTCAACGACGTCCAGAAGATCGCCAAGAAGCTGTGGGTCCACAAGGTGACCGTGCAGGAGGGTCAGCTCACCGAGGGCGACGTCGTGCTCGCGCAGGTCGACGCCGCGTGGCGCAAGGGTGCCACGCAGGGTCACTCCGGTACCCACATGGTGCACGCCGCGCTGCGACAGGTGCTCGGCCCCAACGCGGTTCAGGCCGGCTCGCTGAACAAGCCGGGCTACCTGCGTTTCGACTTCTCCTGGCAGGGCGCGCTGACGGAAGCGCAGAAGCAGGACATCGAGGTCGTCGCGAACGAGGCGGTGGCCGCCGACTACTCGGTGAACACGTTCGTCACCGATCTCGACAAGGCGAAGTCGATGGGCGCGATGGCGCTGTTCGGCGAGAACTACGGCGACGAGGTGCGGGTCGTCGAAATCGGCGGACCCTTCTCGATGGAGCTGTGTGGTGGAACTCACGTGGGCAGCTCCTCGCAGATCGGCAACGTCACGCTGCTCGGTGAGCAGTCCGTCGGTTCCGGTGTGCGCCGCGTCGAGGCGTACGTCGGGCTCGATTCGTACCGCTACCTGGCCAAGGAACGCGCGCTCCTCGCCGGTCTGTCGTCGTCGCTGAAGGTGCCCTCGGAAGAAGTGCCTGCCCGCGTCGAAGCGCTGGTGGAGCGACTCCGCGTGGCGGAGAAGGAACTCGAGCAGACCCGCGCGCAGGCGGTTCTCGCCGCGGCGGGCACGTTCGTCGACAAGGCGCAGCGGGTCGGGCCGGTGCTGCTGGTCGCGGATGCCGCCCCGGCCGGTGTCGGCGGCAACGACCTGCGTGGTCTCGTCACCGACATCCGCGGCCGGTTCGGCACCCAGCCCGCCGTGGTCGCGCTGCTCGGCGACGTCGACGGCAAGGTTCCGTTCGTGGTGGCCGTGAACAAGGCGGCACAGGAACTCGGACTGGCGGCCGGCGACCTCGTGAAGGGATTCGGTCCGAAGATCGGCGGCCGCGGAGGCGGAAAGGCCGACATGGCACAGGGTTCCGGTTCGGACACCAGCGGAATTGCGGCCGCCCTCGACGCTGTCCGGGGACAAGTGGCGGACAAGGTGGGGAGCCAGTAGCGGTGGATCACGCGGAACAGGGTCCGGATCGACCGGGAGCCGACGACCCTGGGCGTGGTCGGCGCATCGGCATCGATGTGGGCAGCGTCCGGATCGGGGTCGCGTCGAGCGACCCCGACG
>NZ_JBFUGT010000121.1:0-18872 GCF_056402775.1 Rhodococcus sp. P3_B8 | reverse complement strand
GGTCCGTGGAGTGGTAGAGGCCCCGCCGGATCGACCGGCCGGCGTTGTTGACGAGCATGTCGACGTGATCGTGTTCGGCAAGAACGGCTTTGGCGGTGTGCTCGACCGACTCCTCGTCGGTGATGTCGCAGGGGTACCCGTAGGCGTCGCCGCCCGCCGCACGGATCTCGGCCACCACGGCGTCGAGTTCCTCGGTGCGCCGGGCGAGGAGAATGACCTTCGCGCCCTTGCGGGCCGTCGCGATCGCGGAACTCCGGCCGATTCCGGACGACGCCCCGGTGATCACCACGTGCCTGCCCACGAGCGGTCCGGCCGGGTGGGGCCTGCGCGCTCGATCCGGGTCGAGGTTCTCACGCCAGTACGACCACAGCCTGTCGGCGTACGACGCGAACCGGGGGACGTCGATGCCTGTGCCGCGCAGCGCCTCCCGGGTGTCGTCGTTCACGAACACCGTGGGTAGTGTCATGTTCTCGACGAGCACGGGCGGGATGCCGAGAGCGCCGAGCACCACCTTGCGGCCCGTGTCGAGGGCCGAGTGGGGGGTGGGAGTGAGGAAGGGGCGGACGAGTCCGCCGGGGAGTCCGGCCGCGGGATGCGGTGCACCGGCGGCCCTGGCGAGCGCGGCGTAGATCTCGCGGACCGGCTGGGGGCGCGGATTGACGAGATGGAACGTCTGGCCGTCCCGTCCCGGTGCCGACATCAACTCCACGATGGCCGCGGCCACGTAGTCGACGGGGACGACGTTGGTCGAGCCGATCCGGGGGACGGCCACGGGCAGGGCCGCGGGGAGTTTCGCGAGCGCCGCGATGGCGGGGAAGAGGTAGTACGGGCCGTCGATCTTGTCCATCTCGCCGGTGACCGAACTGCCGACCACCGCGGAGGGGCGGTAGATTCGCCACCGCAGGCCGTCGGCTTCCCGGACCAGCTTCTCCGCCTCGAACTTGGTGCGGTGATACGGGGTGGGGAACCCCTGCCCGAGATCGAAATCGGTTTCCCTGAACGGACCTTCGTGGTCCCCCGCGACGGCGATGGACGAGACGTGGTGCAGCGTCGCATCCAGTTCCCGGGCCAGCGCGATCACCGAGCGGGTGCCGTCGACGTTCGTGGTGGCCTGTTCGTCGCCCGCCGTGAGGTCGTAGATCGCGCCGAGATGCAGGACGTGGTCGGCCGCCGGCGCCGAGGTGAGTCCGAGGCCGGGCTCCGTCAGGTCGCCGATCAGCGGATGCACGCGTTCGCCGCCCGGCATGCCGTCGACGAGCGCCTCCCAGCGCGCGACGGACGCGCGCCGGACGAGGACGTGGATCTCGGGTGATGCATCGCGGTCGAGGATCAGGGGCAGCACGTGCCGACCCAGGAAGCCGGTTCCGCCGGTGACGAGGTAGGTGGACATGACCCGAACTTACTCCAAAGTAAGATAATGCACTAGTGGCCCAGACCCACCTTGGCGTGCACCTTCTTCATCCAGGCCGGAGCCCACCAGTTGGCCTCGCCCATCAGCTTCACGAGGGACGGAACGAGGAGCATGCGGACCACCGTCGCGTCGACGATGAGTGCGACGATCATCCCCACACCGAGGAACCGCATGATCGACAGACCGGAGATGGTGAACGCTCCGGTCACCACCACGAGCAGCAGCGCCGCGGCCGTCACGATGCGGCCCGTGCGCTCGGTGCCGAAGCGCACCGCCTCCTCCGTGGTCGCGCCTGCCTCGTGCGCCTCGACCATGCGTGACATCAGGAACACCTCGTAGTCGGTCGACAGGCCGAAGACCACGGCGAGGATGAGGACCACGAACGTCGCCTCGAGCGGTGCCGGACTGACCCCGAGCAGACTCGCGCCGTGGCCCAGCTCGAAGATCCACGTGAGCACACCGAACGTGGCGGCGAGGCTCAGCCCCGCCATCGCGACCGCCTTGATCGGCAGCACCACCGAGCCGAACGCCAGGAACAGCAGCACGAGCGTCGAACCCACCATGATCGCGATCATCACCGGCATCCAGTGCACGATCGCCGCGTTCCCGTCGTCGACGGTCGCCTGACCGCCGCCGACGAGGAGTTCGGTTCCCTCGGGTGGCGTGATGGCACGGAGTCCGTCCACTGAGGCGCTCTGGTCGTCGGTGGTGACGCCCTCGGAGTAGACGGCCTGGACCGCGACCAGCTCGTTGCCGGACGCGACGACGGTGGCCGCCCCGATGCCCTCCACCCGGCCGGCGGCCTGGGCGACCGCGGCGCCGTCGGCGGCGGTCGGGGCCGTGCCGTCGGTGCCCCGGAGAATGAGGGTGGCGCCGTTTCCGGTGGTGGGAAATTCGGTGGTGAGAGTGTCGGTGGCGATCCGGGCGGAGTCGTTCTCCGGGAGCGCCGTGTACGTGACCTCGCCGAGTGATGCGCTGAGCAGGGGCGAGGCGAGGACCATCAACCCCGCGACGATGCCGATCGCGATGGCGACCGGCCGCCGCATCACCCAGGTGACGACGGAGCCCCAGAACTTGCGGGCGCGAACCTCCCCGCGCTGCGCCGCATCCTTGCGCCAGGTCAGTGCGTTGATGCGATGACCCAGGATCGCGAGCAGCGCCGGGACCGCGGTGAGCGACAGCAGCGCCGCGCTCGCGACCGCGGCCATCGCACCGAACCCGAGCGACTTGATCACGTCCTGCGGAAACACGAGCATGCCCGAGAACGCGCACACGAGAAGCAGACCGGAGAACAGCACGGTGCGGCCCGCGGTCAGGACGGTGCGCCGGGTCGCCTCCGCGACGTCGGCGCCGGACTCCAGTTCCTCGCGGAAACGTCCGACGATGAACAGGCCGTAGTCGATCGCGAGCCCCAGGCCGAGCAGGGACGCCACGTTGATCGCGAACGAACTGACGTCGGTGAACAGGGTCAGCAGGCGCAGGGTGGCCAGGGCGCTGAAGATCGAGAGCAGCCCGACGAACACCGGAACGGCCGCGGCCACCAGACCGCCGAAGATGAAGACCAGCAACACGAGAGTGATCGGGAGCGCGATCGCCTCGGCCAGCACCAGGTCCTGTTGCAGCCGGTTGTTGAACGCCACACCCACCACCGAATTGCCCGCGAACTCGGTGTCGATGCCCTCCACCTCGAGCTTCGGCAACAGGTCGTCGAACGTGGCGGCGGTGATCCCGGCGTCGGGGTCGACGGTGATCGCGGCCGACGCCTTGGTGCCGTCCTCCGACACCATCAGCTGCTTTCTCGCCGCGTCCGCGGTCCAGTACGACGTCACCGAGTACGTCGGCACCTCGGCGGCGAACCGGTCGAGACTCGCGGTGACCTCGGGGCCGATGTCGTCCAGGGTCTTCCCCTCGGGTGCCGTGTAGATGGCGATGATGTCCGGCGTCTGCGGACCCAGGTTGTCCTGGACGATCCGGGCCACTTCGGCGGATTCGCTACCGGGATCGGTGAACCCGCCCGAGCTGAGTTTCGCGAAGACACCGGTGCCCCACGCGCCGCTCACCAGAACGGCGACGACGGCGAGGCTCAGGACCCACCATTTGCGTGAAACAACGGTCGAGGCCCAACGTGTCATGCGTCATCTCCGGCGTGTCTGGGGCGGGCAGCTGCGACTGCCGACTGTAGTGCGGATCGGGGTGTCACCGGCGGGGGTGTGACGCGGCTCCCGGCAAATCGTGCATACTCGGCATCGCACTTGCAGCCACACGCACGGGGGAAGCCGGTCCGAATCCGGCGCTGACCCGCAACGGTAGGCCACCAGATCATTTCGGTGGCGAGCCCGATTACCCGGCGTGGGGTGTGCGACATCCTTTTCGTCGTGGTCTACGAAGCGGAGTCCTGCAGGCGCCGCACCGGGCGTCTGCTGACTTCTCATTCGTGGCTCTGAGCCGCAATGAGGTTTACATGCACGGTCAGTTGTTCAGAAGTGCCGGTCTGGTCACGCTCGCGGTGGCCGCGCTGGTGGTCGCCGGGTGTTCGCGCGGGGAGTCCGTGGGGCAGACCGCTTCCGCAGAATCCTTCGCCGAGCCGGTGTCTGTCACCAACTGCGATCGAACGGAGACGTTCGACGCCCCGCCCCAGCGCATCGTCAGCATGAACGATCACGTCACCGAGGTGCTGATCGAGATGGGGGCCGGCGACCGCATCGTCGGCACAGGGTACGGCGACGCGACCCCGCTGCCCGAGTTCGCGGACGCCTTCGCGAAGATCCCGAAACTCGCGAAGGAATACCCGACCCGGGAGCAGATCCTCGACCTCGACCCCGACCTGGTGGTCGGCGGAATGCGGAGCGCGTTCGACGAGAAGGAGGGGCGGTCGCGCGAATCCCTCGGCGACCAGGGCATTCCCACCTTCCTGTTCTCCGAGTACTGCGGGCAGGGCTTCCCGGACATCGGTCTGCTGCGCAGCGACTACCAGCAGCTCGGCGAGATCCTCGGAGACCCCGACCAGGCGCGGGCGATCACCGACCGGGTGACGTCCGGGTTGCAGGCCGTGCGCGACGAGATCGCGGGCGCCGCCCCGGTTCCGACGTTCTTCTACGATTCCGGCGAGGACGTCCCGCTGACGATCGGCGGTGTGGGAGTCGGCCAGCTCATCGCAGACCACGCGGGTGCGGCCAACCTCTTCGCCGAAGGGGAGAAGCCGTATTCGAAGTCCACCTGGGAGATCATCGGTGAACGCGCCCCGGAGGCGATCGTCGTCCTCGACTACGGCACGACGAGTGCGCAGGCGAAGATCGACTTCCTGAAGTCGCACCCGATCATGTCGACGACACCCGCCGTGAAGGCCGGCCGCTTCGTGGTGGTGCCGCTCGACGACTTCTTCGAGAGCCCGCGCCTGGTGCGGTCGGTGGAGACGATCGCGCGGGCACTTCATCCGGACGACGTCGGCGCGCGATGACCGTCACCGTCGAACGTGCGGCACCACCGGCGCAGGCACCACACCCGGCCCGCGCACGCCTCGGTTTCGCGGGCCTGACGGTGCTGCTCGCGCTGACAACCCTGTTCGTCGTCGGCCTCGCGGTGTCGTTCGGTTCCGTGCGCATCCCGGTCGGCGACGTGTGGGCGATCGTCGCGCACCGCGTGGCCCCCGGCGCATTCGAGTCCTGGTGGTCACAGGCGCGGGAGTCGATCGTCCTCGACTCCCGGCTGCCGCGGGCGCTGACCGCGGCGACCGTCGGTGCGGCGCTGGCCCTCGCAGGCGCCGTGGCGCAGGCGGTGACCCGCAATCCGCTGGCCGATCCCTATCTGCTCGGCGTGTCCTCGGGTGCCGGTTTCGGCGTGGTGGTGGTGACGGTGCTCGGGCTCGGGGTGGGAGCGCTCGGCGCGTTCACCGTTCCCGTCGCGGCATTCCTGGGCGCGATGGTGCCGCTGTTCCTGTCGCTGGCGATCGGCGGACGGTATCCGCAGCCGACGGCCGTCATCCTCGTGGGCGTCGCGTCGGCGCAGGTGTTCTCGGCTCTCATCACGTTCTCGATCCTGGTCGTCGCGGACGAGCATCAACTGAGTTCGGTGATGCACTGGCTGGCAGGCGGGTTCGGCGACTCGCGCTGGTCGACGGCGATCTTCCCGGCCGTGGCACTCGCGACGGTCGGGGCCGCGATGATGCTGAGCGCGAGCCGGATCGACCTGCTGCAGGCGGGAGACGACGGCGCCGCCGCCCTCGGCATGAACGTGCGACGCTTCCGCGTCGTGCAGTTGCTCGGTGTGTCGATGCTGGCCGGGGCCGCCGTGTCCGTCGCAGGCGGCATCGGCTTCATCGGTCTGCTGGTGCCGCACCTGGCCGGGTACGTCGTGGGCGCCCGGGCGGCCAGGCTGCTGCCCGTCGCCGCATTCCTCGGCGCGATCGCGATGGTCGCGGCGGACACGGCCGCGYGGTCGGTCGCGCACAGCATCGAGGTCCCGGTGGGCGTCGTCACCGCGCTCGTGGGAGCACCGATCTTCGTGTGGATGCTCTACCGGCAGTATCGGAGGGCCGAACAGTGACCGCGCTGAGCCTGCAACGTGTCCGCGCCGAACTCGGGTCGCGGGAAGTGCTGCACGGCATCGACTTCTCCGTGCGTCCCGGTGAGGTGCTGGCGTTGGTCGGGCCCAACGGTTCCGGCAAGACCACCGCGCTGCGCTGCTGCTACCGGGCGCTCACCCCGACCGGGGGCGCCGTCGCCGTCGACGGAACGGACACCGCCGATCTGGGCAGGCGGGAACTGGCCCGCACGATCGGGGCGAGCACCCAGGAGCCGCGGGTGTCCGCGGGACTGACCGTGCGCGAATCCGTTTCGCTCGGACGTATCCCGCACCGGGGCTGGTTCGAACGGGCGACCGGCGCCGACAGTGAGATCGTCGAGACGTGCATACGTCAGGTCGGGCTGGCCGAACTCGCGAATCGCGACGTCCAGGCGCTGTCGGGCGGGGAGCGTCAACGGGTGTCGATCGCCCGGGCGCTCGCGCAGCAGCCGAGGGTCCTGCTGCTCGACGAACCCACCAACCACCTCGACCTGCGGCATCAGCTGACGGTGATGAACCTGCTGCGTGACCTCGCGTGCGACGGTCTGGCGATCGTCGTGACCATGCACGACCTCCGGCTGGCCGTCGAGTTCTGCGACACGCTGGCCGTGATGCACGATGGACGGGTGATCAGCACCGGTCCGCCCGCCGACGTGCTGGACGACGCCGTGCTCGGCATGGTGTTCGGCATCCGCGCCGTCGTGCGGTCGACGCCGCGGCTGTCGATGGAGATCCTGGGGTTGGCCGATGGATGAGCAACTGCGGCGTGCGTACGAGCTGACCGCCCGCCGCGTCCCGATGATCGCCGACCAGATCGGGCAACCCGGCGCCTCCTCGTTCCCGGCCGTGCGCCTGACCGATCCCGGCTGGCTCGCAGACCGCGTCGCGGACACGGCGAGGCGGTGGGGCAGCGACGATCCCCGGGTCAACGGCACCCTGTGGTGGTACTCGGCCAGCTCGACCCTGACCGGGATTCCGATCGCGACCGCGCTCGTCACGGGGGTCGCCGCCCGGCCGCGGCTCGTCGACGCCGTGGCATTCCTGCGGGACGACGGGTATCTCGGCGGCCTGACCGCGTCGTCGGCACTGCCGGTCACCGAGGGGCTGTCCGAGCTGGCGTCCGAGATGGCCGCGGCGCTGACGCCGATCATCGACGCTCTCACCGCGGCGTCCGGGGTGCGGCAGGCGGCGATGTGGGCGATCACGACGGATTCGATCGCCAACCGGGCACTCGACGCGGGAACGGCGTGCGGCGATCGCGCACGCGGCAGCATCTTCGCCCGGGGGCTGGTGGACGCACTCCGCCGCGTCGGTGTGGTGATGCCGGACCCGCGGTTCGTCGACGTCCGGGCCGGGGCACTGTCACGCCGGTTCACGCAGCGGGCGTCGTGTTGCCTGATCTACGAGACCCCCGGGTCGGGCAAGTGTGTGAGCTGCCCGAGGAGGCCGGCCGAGGACCGTCTGAAAGGTCTGGCCGCGCTCGTGACGTGAGTCCGGGTGCCTGCGTTGACCGGTCCGCGGGTGTGATGGCAGACTGAAGGCGTTCGAACTCCCGTTCGAATGATGCGTCTTCCCCAGCGGCATCTTCCATGGTTTCGGCACGGCACGTGCGCGACATGAAGAGGTGTGCCAGATGGGTTGGGGAAACGGTCCGCCGACGTGGTCCGAGATGGAGCGCGTCCTGTCGGGCAGGCCGGGGAGGGTCAGCCCGGAGTCGCTGTACCCGGGCGACGGCGGCGACAGCCCCGCGTGGTCGCGCAAGCGGGGGGAGTACCGGGCGGGCCCGCAGGAGCGCACCGGCTCCACCGTTCCGTACGCCGAACTCCACGCGCATTCGGCGTTCAGTTTCCTCGACGGCGCCTCCCCGCCGGAAGAGTTGGTGGAGGAGGCCGTCCGGCTCGGTCTCGAGGCCATCGCACTCACCGACCACGACGGGTTCTACGGTGTGGTCCGGTTCGCGGAGGCGGCGAAGGAACTGAACATGCGCACCGTGTTCGGATCCGAACTGACGTTGGACGACGCGCATCTGCTGGTACTGGCGCGAGGTCAGGAGGGATACCGGCGGCTCTCCCGGGAAATCGCGGCGGCGCATCTCGCGGGCGGGGAGAAGGGCAAGCTGCGCTACGACCTCGACCGTCTCACCGACGCGGCCGGGGGGCACTGGCAGATCCTGACCGGGTGCCGGAAGGGGCATGTGCGTCAGGCGCTGGCCGACGGTGGCCCGGACGCCGCGGCCACCCGGCTGCGGGAGCTGATCGACCGGTTCGGGGCCGACCGGGTCACGGTGGAACTCACCCATCACGGCATCGCGGAGGACGGTGAGCGCAACGCCGACCTCGCCGAACTCGCACAGCAGCACGGCCTTCGGGTGATCGCGTCCACGGCGGCGCACTTCGCGGGACCGCCGCGCCGGAGACTGGCCATGGCGATGGCCGCCGTCCGGGCCCGGCAGAGCCTCGACGACGCGGCCGGGCACCTGGCGCCCGCCGGGGGAGCGCACCTGCGGTCCGGTGAGGAGATGGCGCACCTCTTCGCCGCGTACCCGGAAGCCGTCCGCGGTGCCGCGGACCTCGGCCTGGAGTGTGCGTTCGACCTGCGGCTCATCGCGCCGCAACTGCCACCGTTCGACGTGCCCGACGGGCACACCGAGGCGAGCTGGCTGCGTCAGCTCACGATGGACGGAGCCCGCCGACGTTACGGTGCGCCTGCGGCCCGGCCGGAGGCCTACCGGCAGATCGAGCACGAACTGGACATCATCACCGGGCTGAACTTCCCGGGCTACTTCCTGGTGGTCCACGACATCGTGTCGTTCTGCAAGAACAACGACATTCTCTGCCAGGGAAGGGGTTCGGCGGCCAACTCCGCCGTCTGTTACGCCATCGGCATCACCAACGTGGATCCCGTCCGCAACAAGCTGTTGTTCGAACGTTTCCTCTCGCCCGAACGCGACGGCCCCCCGGACATCGACGTCGACATCGAATCCGATCGGCGGGAGGAGGCCATCCAGCACGTCTACGCCAAGTACGGACGCCAGTACGCGGCGCAGGTGGCGAACGTCATCACGTACCGCGGCAAGTCCTCGGTGCGGGACATGGCCCGGGCGCTGGGTTTCTCGCAGGGGCAGCAGGACGCGTGGAGCAAACAGGTCAGTCGCTGGGGCGGCATCGGGAAGGAGGTCGGCACCGACATTCCGCCCGCCGTCCTCGAACTGGCCGCTCAGATCGAGGGGTTTCCGCGGCACCTCGGCATCCACTCGGGCGGCATGGTGATCTGCGACCGGCCGATCGCCGACGTGTGCCCGGTGGAGTGGGCGCGCATGGAGAACCGCAGCGTTCTGCAGTGGGACAAGGACGATTGCGCGGCGGTGGGTCTGGTGAAGTTCGACATGCTGGGTCTCGGCATGCTCTCCGCGCTGCACTACATGATCGACCTCGTGGCCGAGCACAAGGGGATCGAGGTGGATCTGGCGCAGCTGGACCTCTCGGAGGAAGCCGTCTACGAGATGTTGCAGCGGGCGGACTCGGTGGGGGTCTTCCAGGTGGAGTCACGGGCCCAGATGGCCACCCTGCCGAGGCTGAAACCACGGAACTTCTACGACCTGGTGGTGGAGGTGGCGCTCATCCGTCCCGGTCCGATCCAGGGCGGATCGGTGCACCCGTATATCCGCCGCCGCAACAAGCTCGAACCGGTGACCTACGACCACCCGTCCCTGGAGAAGGCACTGAAGCGGACGCTGGGTGTGCCGCTGTTCCAGGAGCAGTTGATGCAGATGGCGGTCGACGTGGCGGGTTTCAGCCCGGCCGAGGCCGACCAGCTCCGCCGGGCCATGGGTTCCAAGCGGTCGCCCGAGAAGATGGAACGGTTGAGGGGGCGGCTCTACCAGGGCATGCGGGAGATGTACGGGATCGGTGACGACGTGGCCGACCGGATCTACGAGAAGCTGTACGCCTTCGCGAATTTCGGTTTCCCCGAAAGCCATTCGCAGAGTTTCGCCGCCCTGGTGTTCTATTCGTCGTGGTTCAAGCTCCATCACCCGGCGGCGTTCTGCGCCGGTCTGCTGCGGGCGCAGCCGATGGGCTTCTACTCGCCGCAGTCGCTGGTGGCCGACGCCCGCAGGCACGGGGTGCCGGTGCACGGCGCGGACATCAATGCGAGTCTCGCGCACGCCACCGTCGAGGCGGGCGGAACGGAGGTGCGTCTCGGGCTCGGGGAGGTGCGGCACATCGGGACCGCGCTGGCCGAGCGGATCGTCGAATCCCGCGGCGACGGAGGTCCGTACACGTCGTTCCTCGACCTCACCGGCCGGGTGGAACTGAGCACGGCGCAAGCCGAATCGCTGGCTACCGCAGGTGCTCTCGACAGTTTCGGGTTGTCCCGCCGGGAGGCGTTGTGGGCGGCGGGCGCCGCGGCGGGGGAGCGCCGCGACCGGCTGCCGGGGATCGGGGCATCCACCCGCGCGCCGACCCTGCCGGGGATGAGCGATCTCGAACTGGCCGCGGCGGACGTGTGGGCCACCGGGGTGTCACCGGACACGTACCCCACCCAGTTCCTGCGCCCGCAACTCGACGCGCTGGGGGTGATCCCGGCGGCGCACCTGCTCGATGTCCCCGACGGCGACCGGGTTCTGGTGGGTGGGGCGGTGACCCACCGGCAGCGCCCGGCGACGGCCGCGGGGGTCACGTTCATCAACCTCGAGGACGAGACCGGGATGGTCAACGTGGTGTGTTCGGTGGGGTTGTGGGCGAAGTACCGCAAGCTCGCCAACACGGCGCCCGCATTGCTGGTCCGCGGCAAGGTGCAGAACGCGGAGGGGGCGGTGACGGTGGTGGCGGATCGGCTGCAGCTGATGGATTTGCGGGTGTCCGCCAAATCCAGGGACTTCAGGTGAGCTGGCACCGCTAGCATTCGGACATGAGGAGATACGTCTTGTCGGCGATTGTCGTGGCTTCGCTGGCGCTCGCGGGGTGTGGTGGTTCCGGCAGCGATTCCTCCCAACCGTCGCCCGCCCCGACACCCGGGGACTCGAGCCAGATGGAAATCGGTGGCGCAGTACAGCAACCCGCGAAGGACCAGGCGCCCACCGACCGCCAGGAGATCATCACCGGTCAGGTCGCGCTCACGGCGGACGACCCGGTGGCGGTCGGCAGGCAGATCGTGGACAAGGTCGACGATCTGGGCGGACGCGTCGACCAGCTCACCGAACAGCCGGGCTCCGACGACCAGGACGCGAGTAGTTCCCTGACCATCCGGGTGCCCGCCGACTCGCTCACCCGGACGTTGGACGATCTGCGGGAACTGGGCAAGGTCACCAGCGTCAGCGTCACGAAGAGCGACGTGACGATGCAGTCGCAGGATCTCGACGCCCGGATCGGCGCGTTGACGGCGTCCGTCACCCGGCTGCAGGGGCTCATCACGTCGGCGGCGAACACCGCGGATCTGATCGAGGCCGAGAGGGCGTTGTCGGAGCGTCAGGGTGAACTGGACAGCCTCACCGCCCAGAAGCGGTCGCTGAGCGACCAGGTGGCACTGGCGACACTCATGATCGACGTCACCACCACGGATGCCGAGCAGCCCAGTCCCGGTCCGGACAACTTCTGGGAAGGGCTCGTCGCGGGCTGGCACGCCCTGCTGTCTGCGATCAAGGGCGGTGCCGTGGTCGTGGGGGCGCTGATTCCCTGGTTCGGTTTCGTGGCCGTCATCGCACTGGTCGTGTACGGCGCGTACCGTCTGCGCCGGATGTACAACAGGCCGGCCGGCCCACCGCCGGGCCCGGCGCCGGAACGAGAAGAGGCGAAGACGCAATGATCGAAGTCGACCTGAATGCCCTGGACGGCGCGTTGGCGTCCGGTGCCCCCGTCATCGATGTGCGCGAGGCCGACGAGTACGCCCAGGCACGGGTGCCGGGTGTGACGCTGATTCCGCTCAGTGAGTTCGTCGCGCGCGTGGACGAGATCCCGGAAGCCGAGGTCGTCTACGTGATCTGCGGGGTGGGCGGCCGGAGCCTGCAGGCGGCGGAGTACCTGAACGCGCGGGGGATCAACGCCGTGTCGGTCGCGGGCGGGACGTCCGCGTGGATGCAGTCCGGACGCCCCGTCGAGTCGGGCGCGTGACACCCCGGGGCACCATTCCGGTCAGCGGACCGCGCTGAGGGCGTGGGCCGCGGGGTCCTCGCGGACCACGCGCCCACCCCGTTGCCCGGCGGCGTGCCTCAGTGTGCGGACCGCAACGGTGCTCCAGATCAGGACCAGCGCGCACCACAGGGTCACGCCGACGCCGACGATCACCACCGAGTCCAGTGCGACGCCGAGCGAGTTCGCACCCAGCGCGCAGGTGCCGACGGGGAACGTGAAACTCCACCAGCCGGGCGTGAACCCCAGCCCGCGGCGAAAGGCCTTGGCGGTCACCGTCACCAGCGTCACGAGGGCGAGGACGCCGAGTGCGCCAATGGTGGTCCCGTAGACCACGCCCACCGCGTGGAGCCAGGCGTGGCCGGATGCCCCGCCGAGCAGATTGATCGCCGCCACCGACTGGCCGATCACGCCGAGCGGAATCCACAGGGTGGGCACGAGCGGGGTGTCGGGGAGCCCGTTGCTCAGCAGATGGCGTCCGACGACGACGGCGACGGTCAATGCGGCGCTCAGCGCCAGCGCGAACAGCGTGTAGCAGAGCGCGAGCATCGCGATCTGGGCCGCGCCTTCCGGGAGGCGCTGGACCAGCGCGGCACCGGTGGCGGCCGACACCATCGGCGGCACGACGGGCATGAGCCAGGACGGCACCGGAGTCACCTGGTGAGGCCGGGCCAGTCGGCGCGCCATCACCACGTAGGTGACGAGCCCGATGACGGTCCCGATCGTCCACAGGGTGGCCGACGCGGCGACAGCGACACCACCGAGAAGTGCGCGGCCCGCGGATCCGGTTCCGGCGCCGACCGTCAGCACCGCCATCGACACGGCGCCGTAGAACGGGAACATCGTGTGGCTGCGCGCCTCCGCGAGTGCGTCGTCGCGGCGACGGATCCAGTGCCGCACCAGTGCGGTCGTCAGCACCACGAGCAGCGTCGCGGCGATCAGCCAGAAGATCTCGGCGGCCGTCCGGGCCACCGGACCGCCTGCCGGAAATGCCGCGGCGACGACTGCGACGATGCCGGTGCCCATCACTGCTGCGAACCAATTCGGGGTCATACCTAGAGCTTGCCGACGCATCGTCGTGGCCGGTAGAAGGCTTGTCGTTGAATACCCACAAATTGCGTTTGTGGGACTAGCCTTGGGTTGTGCCGCTGTCTCCCCGAGTACCCGAACTCAGTGCCCTCGACGTCCTGCTGTCCGTCGAGCGGCTCGGCAGCATGGGGGCGGCGGGGCGTGAACACGGGCTCAGCCAGCAGGCGGTCAGCGCCCGGGTGCGGTCGGCCGAGCGTCAGTTCGGCATCAAGGTGTTCAGCCGCGGTGCCAGCGGGGTGCGGCCCACGTCGGAAGGCGCGCTCATCCTCGAATGGGCGAGTCACATCCTCGCCACGGCCGAGGAACTGGCGTCGGGGGTCGCGGCGCTGCGCGGCGAACGGCAGGCCGGGCTGACGGTGGCGGCCAGCATGACGATCGCCGAGTACCTGGTTCCCGGGTGGACCGTCGCGATGCGGCGCAAGTACCCGAACGTGGTCACCAACGTGCGGCTGCTCAACTCGTCCGAGGTGACCGCCCGGGTGCTGTCCGGTGACGCGGATCTCGGGTTCGTCGAGGGCCCGGACATTCCGGCTGGACTGCAGGTACGGGAGATCGGCCGCGACCACCTGGTGGTCGTGGTGCCGCCGGAGCACGAATGGGTCCGCCGGTCACCGATTCCCGTGTCCGAACTCGCCGCGACGCCGATGATCCAGCGTGAGTCCGGTTCCGGGACGCGCACCACCCTGGAGAACGCGGTGCCGCAGTGCGTTCCGCCGCTGCTGGAGCTGACGTCGTGCACGGCGGTGAAGGCAGCGGTCGTGGCGGGTAACGCTCCGGCGGTGCTGTCCTCGCTGGCGGTGGCCGCCGACCTGACGGATGGCCGCCTCGCCTCCGTTCAGGTGGAGGGGTTGACGCTTCCGCGGCGGCTCTCCGCCGTCTGGGACCCGGTGCGCGGCGTTCAGGGTGCGGCGCGCGACTTCCTCGACATCGCGCTCGGTGCCGGCGCGGCCGCGGGTGTCGGGGCCGCAGCCGTCGGAGCTACAGCGCAGCCCCGCTGAATCCGTGCTGGCGCCACGCCTCGTACGTGACGAGGGCGGCGGCGTTCGACAGGTTCAGCGACCGGCGGCCGGGCAGCATGGGGATCCGCAGCCGCTCCGTCACGTGGGGATCGGCCAGCACCTCCTCCGACAGTCCGGTGGGTTCGGGACCGAACAGCAGAACGTCGCCGGGCTGGTAGGCGATGTCGGCGTACGACACGGTGGCGTGCGCGGTGAAGGCGTACACCCGCGCAGGCTCCAGCGCAGCCCAGGCCGCCTCCAGGTTCTCGTGCACGGTCACCGACGCCAGGTCGTGGTAGTCGAGTCCGGCACGTTTGAGTTTCGGCTCGGACAGGTCGAATCCGAGTGGACCCACGAGGTGCAGTTCGCACCCGGTGCCTGCCACCATGCGGATGGCGTTGCCGGTGTTGGGTGGGATTCGGGGTTCGTGGAACATCACTCGGAACACCCGCACAGCTTAGGGGCACACCGCGAGGCGGCATGATGGACGCATGGATCCGGTAGAAGAGGTGGTGGGTGAGGACTACGGCGACGCACGACTCCCCGCGCAGAACTGGCAGCGGCGGCACTACACGAAATGCAACTTCCGCGACGCCGACCTGAGTGAACTCCGCACCGAGTCGGTGATCTTCACCGACTGCGATTTCACGGGCGCCGACCTCGCCGAGTCGCATCATGTGCGGACGGCGTTCCGCTCGTGCTCGTTCACCAGAACAACGCTGTGGCACAGCGAGTTCCGCAACTGCAGCTTCCTCGGGTCGGAGTTCGACAACTGCCGGCTGCGCCCGATGGTCTTCGACGAATGCGATTTCACGCTCGCGTCGCTCGGCGGTGCCGACCTGCGCGGACTCGATTTCACGGACTGCCGGTTCCGGGAAGCCAACCTCGTCCGCACGGACCTCCGGCGCGCCGTGCTCCGGTCGGCGGATCTGTTCGGCGCCCGCACCGGCGGCGCGAAATTCGACGGCGCGGACCTGCGCGGGGCCCACGTCGACGCGAACCTGTGGACGGCGGTCTCGCTGGACAAGGCGCAGATCGAACTCACCCAGGCCATCGCGTACGCGACCGCCAACGGGCTCGTGGTGGAACCGACCTGACGCGTGTATGGCGAACCTGAGAGAATGGGGCACGTGACTGCAACGATCCTCGATGGCAAGGCGACCCGCGACGAGATTTTCGAAGACCTGAAGGTGCGGGTGAGCGCCCTGAAGGACAAGGGCATCACGCCCGGTCTCGGCACCGTTCTGGTGGGGGACGACCCGGGGTCGGCCGCCTACGTGCGCGGGAAGCACAACGACTGCGCGAAGGTCGGGATCACCTCGATCCGCCGCGACCTGCCCGGCGACATCACGCAGGAGAAGCTCGACGCCACCATCGACGAGCTCAACGCCAACCCGGACTGCACCGGCTACATCGTGCAGCTCCCGCTGCCGAAGCAGCTCGACGAGAACGCCGCCCTCGAGCGCATCGACCCCGACAAGGACGCCGACGGCCTGCACCCGGTCAACCTGGGCCGGCTGGTGCTGGGCAAGGAAGCGCCGCTGCCGTGCACGCCGCGCGGAATCCTGCACCTGCTGCGCCGGTACGAGGTGCCGATCGAGGGGGCACACGTCGTCGTCGTCGGTCGCGGTGTCACCGTGGGCCGCCCGATCGGTCTGCTGTTCACCCGGCGCAGCGAGAACGCCACCGTCACCCTCTGCCACACCCGTACGCGAGACCTCGGAGCGGAGGTCCGCCGCGCCGACATCGTGATCGCGGCGGCGGGCGTTCCCGGTCTGGTCACGGCCGACATGGTCAAGCCCGGTGCCGCGGTGCTCGACGTGGGTGTGAGCCGCACCGCGGACGGACTGCGCGGCGACGTGGCGGCGGATGTCGCCGAGGTCGCCGGCTTCCTGTCCCCGAACCCCGGTGGCGTCGGGCCGCTCACCCGTGCCTTCCTGCTGACCAACGTCGTGGAGCGGGCCGAGCGTGTCGCAGCGTCTCTCGGCTGAGATGGCCGACTGGGGGCAGTTCGCGAAGAAGAATCTGCCGATGCTCGCAGTCTTGGTCGTCATCGTCGTGGCCGTCGTGTTCGTGCTCGCGGATCGGTGGCGACGAGGCGCGTTCGTGTTCGGCGTCGCCACGCTGCTCGCGGCGGTATTCCGGTTGATGATGCCGTCGGAGCGCGTCGGACTGCTCGCGGTGCGCAGCAAGCCTTTCGACGTGGGTGCGCTGGTGGCCGTCGGGGGCGCAATCGTGTGGCTGGCCGTGTCGATCGACCCGCTCGGAACCGACTAGCGGTCCGAGCGGGTGTCGTCCCGCACGGGGGTCAGCGCCCCGCGCGGGCCAGTTGCATCGTCTCGGAGAGCAGTTTCGCGACGGCGGCGGCCTCGGTGAGGAACCCGTCGTGGCCGTCCCGTGAGTTGAGGACCCGCAGACCGTCGCAGGTGGGGATGTCGTTGGCCAGATCCTCCTGCAGGCGGATCGGGTACAGGCGGTCGGAGTCGACGCCGCCCACGATGACGGGTGCGGTGATCGTCCCCAGCGCCGCGGCGATGCCACCGCGACCGCGGCCCACGTCGTGCCGGTTCATGGCCTCGGACAGCAGCACGTATGTGCTCGGGTCGAACCTGCCGACCAGCTTGTCGGCCTGGTGCTGGAGGTAGCTCTCGACGGCGTACCGGCCGCCGCGCCACGGGTCCTCGCCGTCCTGCGGCGAGTTCGCGAACCGGGAGTCGAGTTCGGCCTCGCTGCGGTAGGTCAGGTGCGCGATCCGGCGGGCGATGCGCAGTCCGGCCCGGGGGATCCGGCCGGTGTCGTGATAGTCGCCGCCCTGCCAGTCGGGGTCGCTGGTGATGGCCGCGATCTGGGTGGTCTGTGTGCCGATCTGGTCGGCGGTCGCGCGGGCGCCGACCGCGAGAACGAGCGCGGACGCCACCTGGTCCGGGTAGGTGACGGCCCACTCGAGCGCGCGCATTCCKCCCATCGAACCGCCGACGACGGACGCCAGCTTGTCGATGCCCAGCAGGTCGGTGAACTTCTTCTCGGCCGCGATCTGGTCGCGGATGGAGATCTCCGGGAAACGGCTGCCCCACGGGCGCCCGTCCTCGGCGATCGAACCGGGACCGGTGGTGCCGCGGCAGCCACCGAGGACATTGGTCGCGATGACGCACCATTCGTCGGTGTCGATCGGCGCACCCGGACCGACCATCCCGGTCCACCAGCCGGGGGAGGGGTGTTCGTCGGTGACGGGTCCGGTGACGTGCGAGTCGCCGGTGAGGGCGTGCTCGACGAGCACCACGTTGTCCCGGTTCGGGGACAACTCACCCCATCGCTGCACGGCGAGGGACACCGACGGGATCACTGTTCCGCTCTCGAGCTCGAGCGATCCGATGTCGATGGTGCCGAGACGTCCGTCCGCCACGGGCAGGTTCTGTACAGCGCTCACGGTCAAGATGCCGCCGCCGTGAGTCCGGTCTCGATATCGGCGATGATGTCGTCGATCCCTTCGATGCCTACAGCCAGGCGGACCAGTCCGGGGGTGACGCCGCTGGCGGCCTGCTCCTCGGGGGTCAGCTGGGAGTGTGTGGTGGACGCCGGGTGGATCACCAGCGAGCGGACGTCGCCGATGTTCGCGACGTGACTGTGCAGGGTGAGCGCGTTGACGAACTTCTTGCCCGCGTCGATGCCGCCGGCGAGTTCGAACGTCACGATCGCGCCCGCACCCCGCGGCGCGATCTGCTTCGCCCGGTCGTGCCAGGGCGACGACGGAAGCCCGGCGTATCCGACGGACACGACCTCCGGCCGCGCCTCCAGGTACTGGGCGACGGCGGTCGCGTTGGACACGTGCCGTTCCATGCGAAGGCTCAGCGTCTCGAGACCCTGGGCGATGAGGAACGCGTTGAACGGGGAGATCGCCGAGCCGAGGTCGCGGAGCAGCTGCACGCGCGCCTTGAGGGCGAAGGCAGGCGGTCCGAGTTCGGAGTAGACGACGCCGTGGTAGCTCGGGTCCGGGGTGGTGAAGTTGCCGTGGCGGCCCTGGGTCCAGTCGAACGTGCCGCCGTCGACGATGACACCGGCGATCGCCGTGCCGTGGCCACCGAGGTACTTGGTGGCGGAGTGCACCACGATGTCCGCACCGTGCTCGAGGGGGCGGATCAGGTAGGGGGTGGCCACCGTGTTGTCGACGATCAGCGGGAGCCCGTGCTGATGGGCGATCCCGGAGATGCCCGGCAGGTCGAGGACGTCGTTGCGGGGGTTGGAGATGGTCTCGCCGTAGAACGCCTTCGTGTTGTCCCGGATCGCGTCCTTCCACTGCTCGAGGTCGTCGGGGTCCTCGACGAACGAGACCTCGATGCCGAGCTTGGGCAGCGTGTAGTGGAAGAGGTTGTAGGTGCCGCCGTACAGCCGCGGGCTGGAGACGATGTGGTCGCCCGCCTCCGCGAGGTTCAGGATCGCGATCGTCTCGGCGGCCTGCCCGGAGGACAGCAGCAGTGCGGCGACGCCGCCTTCGAGGGCGGCGATGCGCTGCTCGACCGCGTCCTGGGTGGGGTTCATGATGCGGGTGTAGATGTTGCCCGGCTCGGCCAGACCGAACAGCGCGGCAGCGTGATCGGTGCTGTCGAACGTGTACGAGGTGGTCTGGTAGATCGGCAGCGCCCGCGCCTTGGTGGTCGCGTCGGACGTCTGCCCGGCGTGGATCTGCTT
>NZ_JBFUGT010000120.1:0-18968 GCF_056402775.1 Rhodococcus sp. P3_B8 | reverse complement strand
CCGAGCGCAGCCGAGCCGATGAGTACACCGATGCCGCCGAGTGACGCCATGAATCCGAAGTAGGCACCCAGTCTCCGCTCGGCGGCCAGACGGGGCACCAAATCGCGCGCCTGCGGCATCGCGATCATCTGCCCGAGCGCGAGCAGCAGCACGAACACCGCCACGGGGATCAGACCGATGACACCGCTCAGTCGAAGCGGAGCTGTTGCCGGGAGGACGAGGAACGACCCCGCCATCACTGCGAACCCGATCGGCAGGACGACGCGAGGGGAACGGTTCTGAACCCTGCGGGTGATCGGCAACTGCGCCGTCACGACGAAGGTCGCCGAAAGTGCGAAGAACCAGCCCAGCACCGTTTGCGATCCCCACATCCGTTCGACTTCGAGAGGGAGCAGGAGGTACAGCTGGTTGTAGGCGACCAGTTGGGTGCTCATGGCGATCGCGAACAGCACGAACAGTTTGTTGTGCACTACGTCTGTCCATCCCCCGTGCCATGGTTCGTCGTGGTGCTCACCCGGTTCGTTCGGAAGCCATTTCAGGTGCGCGGCGATGATGACGACGAAGATGACCGCAGCGACGAGACAGGCGATGCGGAAATCGGCCAGAAGCAACACCGATCCGACCAGTGGTCCGGTGAAAGAGCCGATTTGATTGCATACCGAGAGAAGGGCGAATGTCTCCACCCGGCGCGGACCACCGTGACGCTCGCTCGTGCCGGCCTCGATGGCGACCGCGGACTCGACTGCGGGAGAGAACAATGCGGCCGCAAATCCGACCAGAACCGTCGCCAGCAGCACTCCGGTCAGGGAATCACAGACCGCCAAGCCGAGAAATCCCAGGACGCGCAGTCCGCAGCCGACGAGGACGACGGGCTTGATACCGAACCTGTCGGCGAGGGTGCCGCCGACGAAGAACAGTCCCTGCTGTGAGAATGTGCGAACGCCGAGTACGACGCCGACCAGTGCCGCACCGAGACTCAGGTCGCTGGTCAGGTGCACCGACAAGTAGGGCAAGACCATGAAGAAGCCGACGTTGAACGTCAACTGGGTGAGGACGAGCAGCCTGACGGTGGGCGTCGCTCGATGGAGGTCGTCGAAGAACGACCACCGCCAGCGCGTCCGCCGTCCATCAGCACCCGCGGTCACGTCACCGCGATCGTCGACCCGCAGCACAACACCCCAGGGCCTCAGTGCGTGGGAACGGGAATCGGCCCCGGCTCGAACAGGATGGACAGTCGCCCTTTCGCCTGGTCGATGAGAACCTCAGCCCGGACGTTGTACACCTGGGCGATCAACTCGGCGGTCAACACCTCGGCGGGCGTTCCCCCGGCGACGACCCGCCCCTCCTTCAACACGATCACCGTGTCACAGAACATGGCGGCGAGGTTGAGGTCGTGCAGGGCGATCACACTGGTGACCGGCAGCCGGGTGACGAGTGCCAGCAACTCCAGTTGATGGTGAATGTCGAGGTGATTGGTCGGCTCGTCCAGCAGCAGTTCCCGTGGTTCCTGCGCCAGCGCACGGGCGATCTGCACCCGCTGCTTCTCCCCGCCCGACAGCCTGTGCCACAGCCGGTCCGCCTTCGACGTGAGGCCGGTGTGTGCGAGCGCGGCCGCCACCGCGGCATCGTCGGCGGTCGGGTTGCCGCCGAAGGTTCCGCGGTGCGGGATACGTCCGAGTCGCACGACGTCGCGGACCGTGATGTCGACGTCGGTGTCGGCGTGCTGGCTCACCACCGCCACGGCGCGCGCAATCTCCTTGCGCCGCACGGCGGCGAGGTCGTCCCCGTCGAGGGTCACGACACCGGCGGTGGGGCGGACGACACCGTTCAGCAGGCGCAGGAGTGAGGACTTCCCGGAGCCGTTCGGCCCGAGCAGTCCCACGGTCTCACCCTGTTCGGGTGTCACCGTGACACCGTCGACGACCAGTGCGCCGCCACGGTTCCAGGTGACGCTGTCTGCACGCAGGGTCACTGTGTTCTCCTTCGACGGGACAGGATGACGATGAACGCGGGAACACCGACCAGGGCGGTGCCGACACCCACCGGCAACGGGGTGGGCGCGAACGCGACGCGGGAGACGGCGTCCACCCACACCATGAAGACGGCGCCCATCAGCGCCGTCGCGGGGATCAGCCTGCTGTGCCGGGGCCCCACCAGGAACCGCGCCGCATGCGGGAGTACCAGCCCCACGAACCCGATCGCGCCGGCGACGCTGACCAGGGTCGCAGTGATGATCGCCGTGACCACCAGCAGTAGGAGACGGACCTTCGCGACGGAGATGCCGAGGGAGGCCGCCACATCGTCACCGAAGGAGAAGGCGTCGAGGACGTACGCAAAGTGCAGACACACCGCCGTCCCGCAGAACACGACTACCGCGCACAGCGTGACGTCGTCCCAGCGGACGCCCTCGAGTGATCCGAGCAGCCAGAACATCACGCCTCGGGTTTCGTCGGAGTCGGCGAACGCGAAGATGAAGAAGGACGTGAGCGCGGAGAACAGTTGGGTACTCGCGACTCCTGCAAGGATGATGCGGTCGTTGTTGCCACCGGACAGGCGGGCAAGGAGCAGCACCAGGCCGAACGCGACCAGGGACCCGATGAATGCGCCGCCGGACAATCCGAGCGCCGCCCCACCAACCCCGAGCACACCCACGATCACGGCACCGGTCGACGCACCCGACGAGATTCCCAGCACGAACGGGTCCGCGAGCGGGTTCCGCAGCAGCGACTGCATGATCACACCGCACAGACCGAGACCGGCGCCACAGGCGGCGGCCACCAATGCGCGGGGTAGACGTTCCTCCCACACGATCGCGTTCTTCGACAGCCGCACCGGGATGTCCGCGAGACCGAGGTGGTTGAGCAGGACGTCGCGGGCGTTGACCAGTGAAACGTCCGCCGGGCCCAAGGTGACGGCGACGAGGATCGACAGTGCGAGCGCGAGGATCCCGCCGCCCACGATCAGTGACCCGACGACCCACTGTCGCCGCCGAACCGGTTCGGCAGCAGCGGTATCGGCGCGGCCGAGAGTGGTGGTCAGGACGGGACCTTCAGGTCGCGAAGGCCCGCGGCGACCTTCTCGAGGCCGTCCACGGCACGAATGGACGGGTTCATCTCCGCGCCGTGCAGTGCGATGTACCGCCGGTTGCGCACCGCGTCGAGATTCCGGGTCACGGGATCGGATTCGAGGAAGGCAATCTTGTCCGCCAGTAGGTCTCCGGGGAAGCGGTTCCGCAGGAGGTCACCGAGGACGAGGACCTCCGGGTTGCGTTCCACGACCGTTTCCCAACCGACGGCAGGCCAATCGTCGGTCAGATCCGAGAACACGTTGGTGGCCCCGACCGTGGTGGCGAGCAGGCTCGCCGAGCCCAGACCACCCGCGACGTAGGGGCTCTTGGTGTCGGCGAACCAGAACGCCATCGACACGTTCGACTTCTCGAGGCCGGCGAGCGCAGCGGCCTCGCGGCCCTGCAGTTCGCCGACCAGTTTCGTGCCCCGCTCATTCACGTCGAACACGGCCGCGATCTCACGGATTTCCTGATAGAGCGCGTCCATCGTCAGAGGTGTGGTGCGCTTGCCGCCGCCGTTGATGCTCACCCCGTTCTCGCAGTCGGTGGGCGAGAGGTACGACGCGACTCCGGTCTCCTCGAACCGGGCGCGCTCCGCTACACCACCCTGCTTGAAGTGCCGGCCGAACGACGCGGTCACGAAGTCCGGATCGGCGTCGAGGACGACCTCGTACGTCGGTGCGTTGTCCGCCAGCCTGGGGACCGATGCGTTGGCTCCGGCGAGATTCTCGCGAACCGGATCCGTCCACGACGCGGTGCCCACCATTCGGTCGGCGAGGCCGAGCGACAGCATGATCTCGGTCGAGCCCTGGTCCAGCGACACCACTCGCTGCGGCGGCGCGTCGACGGTGACCGTCTCGCCGCAGTTGTCGAGGACGAGCGGATAATTCGTACTGCCTTCCCCGGTCGCAGCGGCGCCGGTGTCGTCGACCGCCTCGGATTGTCCACACGCGACCAGCGCACTCGCCAGTACTGCGGTGACGGCCACGAGACCGGTTCGGCCCACGGAAATCTTCACGCTCGTCATAACTTTCTGCTCGTCCAGGATCAATACTCCACGCGAGCGTCGATCGCGGGTGTCGATCGAAACGACAGCGATCAGCAGGTGCGCACGAGGAAGAACGTGAAAGATATCATGTAACCCTAACCTAAGTACCATCAAGGTTCGTCTGGAGGGGAAGCGATAGCGTCCGCGATCGAGCTGTCACTGACAGCCACTGTTGACCTGCAGCTTCTCGATGGCGTGGCTGCGCGGATGCTCGAGTCGCAAGCTCCGCTTGCGCCGGGACGGCGGTGATCCCCTGCCCCGCCGCCATATTCGCCAACCCCCTCCGAGTCGCCTCGAGCGCCGCACGAGAACGACGCACCGACTCCGACGGCGACAGTCACTCGAAGGCGCCCCCCGCCGTATCAGCGACTGCAGTGGTGGGCACGCAGTCGACCACCACCGGCACGGCCCACTCAGCCCTGCATCGTTGATCTCATTGTTGTGAATGACCACGGATTCGGTACCGTTCGGTGTCGACCCGCGACCGCGTGTCATTCGGTCGGCTCTGCACATCCGAACTGAGGGAGGTTCCCGTGGCTGGTGGTCTCGTGGCCCTATTGGACGACGTCGCGGCACTCGCGAAAGCGGCTGCGGCATCCATCGACGACATCGGAGCCGCGGCAGGCAAGGCCAGCGTCAAGGCAGCGGGCGTGGTCGTCGACGACACAGCCGTCACCCCCCGCTACGTACACGGGTTCTCCCCTAATCGCGAACTGCCCATCATCCGCAAGATCGCGATCGGGTCGATCCGCAACAAACTCCTGATCATCTTGCCGGTCGCGATGATCCTGAGCGAGTTCCTGCCCCAGGCACTGCCGTACCTGCTGATCGCCGGTGGTCTGTTCCTGTGCTTCGAGGGAGCCGAGAAGGTCTACGAGGCACTCACCGGCGGTCACCACGAGGACGAGGGCGCGACCGAAGGGCAGAGCGGACCCGAACTCGAGAAAACAATGGTCAGCAGCGCGATCCGCACCGACCTGATCCTGTCCGCCGAGATCATGGTGATCTCGCTGTCGTCGGTCGAGGACGAACCGTTCCTCACTCGGCTGTTGGTGCTCCTCGTCGTCGCCATCCTCATCACCGTCCTGGTGTACGGCGTGGTCGCGCTGATCGTGAAGATGGACGACGTGGGCCTGGTGCTTGCCCAACGCGAGTCCTCGTTCAGTCAGTGGATCGGTCGAGGGCTCGTCGCAGCGATGCCGAAGGTGATGGCGGTGCTCACCGTGGTCGGGATCGCCGCGATGCTGTGGGTCGGCGGCCACATTTTTCTGGTCAACGTCGGCGAGGCAGGATTCCACTGGCCGGCCGATCGCCTCCACGATCTCGAACACTGGTTCGGCGATCTCGTGCACGGCGGCTTCGCCGGTGCTCTGTCCTGGACTGCCGGGACCGTGGTGTCCGCACTCGTCGGGCTCGTCATCGGCGCGATCGTCGTCCTGATCGTGCACCTGATCCCGAAGCGGAAGAAAAGCGACTCCGCGCACTGACGCGTACCGATCCGATCACTTCGGACGACGACCCGAACGTCAATCGGCGACCAGTTGCGCCCGCTCGGAGGACCGCCCGATGCCTTGTTCTCGCTGCCGTCCGATGACATACCGGCCAGGGGCGATGCCGGTGGCTCCGTGCTCAGGGTGGATGAGGTACGCAGTCACCCGGGTGTCGAGGATACCGAGCGCAAGACCCCTGGGGTCGTTCACCGGCGTCGACCACGTGCAGCCACCTTGCTCGGCGACCAGGCTGTGCGGGTTCCCACCCGCAGCGCTGCGCAGCAACTCCACTCCTGAGAGCGGTACGTTCTCCGTCCGCGTCCACGCGGTGGACGTGACGATGCCGGCGACAAGCGAATACGGGATCACGATGAGATCACCTTGGGCCTGCAGGCCGTCGACGACAGGTATGGAAACTTCCTGGTCAAGATAGTCGAACACATCGAGGCCGGTGAGGGCAGTGAGACAAGGTCATGGTTGCATTCATGCGAGTCACCTTCGAGTTCAGGGATTCAGGTTTCGGTCTTGTTCAGGTGCGACGAACGAGACGGGCGTAGTCGGCGCCGCCGAGGCCGTAGGTCCAGCCTGCGGCGTCCAGTGCTGATGAGATCCATCTGGGCACGTGAAGCCCGTATTGCCGCCGATGCCCGTCGCGTTCGGAAGAACCGTTGACCGCGAGCAGGATACGGCCACTGCGACCCCACCCGTCCGGTGTCGCGTAGAGCCGCAGGGTGCGACCGGCATTGCCTGGATCGTCGGCTTGGTCGACCAGCGCCAGTCCGGCCGCCTCGATGTAGTTGTCCCACCCGATGCGCTCAATCGCGCATCGGCGGATCTCGACGTTGCGTTCACGTGCGATACGTTCTGCAGTCGGGTCGCGGACGACCCAGTCCGGGACTATTGTCCCGTGCTGAACGAATACTGCTCGGCCGTCTTGGAATTCGAGTGCTGGATCATCCGAGTGGTGCAGCCGGTGTTCGTTGTGCACACGGCCCGGTATGGGCTCGGTATGAAGAGTGGTGGGTCGTTCTGCCATGACACATATGTCGCCGAAGGCCCACCACCATCCGGTTGCGCCGGTCAGCGCAATGATGGCGTCGAGCAGCGTGTTGTCATTGGGGTGGAACTGAGCGAGGCCGAGCCGGCGGTACGTGTCGTAGTAGGCGACCCGGTGGGCTTCTTGTTGCCCGTACCAAGTGACACCGAGGACAGCAGGGGTCAGAAGTGTCCGTATCGCAGCGGCGACCCCGTCGAAGAGTGTGGTGTGCAGCGAATCCCAGACGGTCGCTCGGATGATCCGATCGGGGCTGATGCCGACGCGGGCAGCCTCCTCAGGAGGCTTCACCCGTGCGGTCTCGACAGTCCGGCGCTCGTTCGGCCAGTCGGATCTCCTCCGCTCGATTCGTGCGTCAATGCGACTGCGTGATTCCGAAAGCATGGTTGCGATCCGGGCGGAAGCGCAGTGGATTCCGTTGCCATCGAACGACATCGGTGGTGACAAACCTTCGGCGACGATCAGGTCCGATCCGGCGACGGGAGACGGAACCCACACGAACTCCGGCCTCCGTAATCCGGACTGCCGATACACTTGCGCGACAGCCGATTCTGCAGTGGTTCGATCGGAGGGGTGTGCGCACAGCCCGTGTGTCAGCCATGCATCACGCACGGCCTCAACGGCCAGAACGTAGTCGGAGGAGACATCAGTGTTCTCGGTGAATTTCGCTCGGGGTCTAGCCACCGAGCGAAACGGTGCGGCGCTCACGCGACGGTGGCGGTGTCCGCCTTTCCAGTAGTCATAGTTCTAGAGCGTGGCACGAGGACGCGGCGAGCGCAAGGCCCCGCGTTGACTCATCCAAAATGCCCGCGTAAGCCCCTTCGTTGCCTCACGTGAGAACGCCCGCGTAGCGGCGTGTCGATCACGTCGGTGTGGTGGTCGAGGGTAGGGCCGGAGGATGGGACTGACCATGGCTGAACGCAGAGCCGTCACCACGGCGATCGCGACCCGCTACAAGCGCGCCGACAAGCCGGGCAAAGCGAAGATCCTAGACGAACTGTGCGCCACGACCGGCTGGCATCGCGACCACGCCCGCAAGGCATTGCGGGCAGCGTTGATYCCGAAGGTRRTCCGTCCCCGAACCGGGCGCCCACCGACGTACGGGCCGAACGTTGTTGCRGCGTTGATCTTCTGCTGGGCGGTGCTGGGRATGCCTGCCGGGAAGCGGCTKGCGCCGGCACTGSCYGACCTCGTGCCCATTCTGCGTGCGTTCGGTGAACTCGACATCGACGACGCYACCGCACTGTTGCTGGTCGGCATGTCTGCAGCCACCATCGACCGACGGCTGGCGCCCGAACGCAAGAACCATGAACTCAAGGGCCGATCACATACCAAGCCCGGTTCCCTGCTCAAGTCCCAGATCCCGATCCGYACCTGGGCGCAGTGGGATGATGCGGCGCCGGGGTTCGTCGAGATCGACCTGGTCGGSCACGAGGGCGGCAACGCSGTCGGTGAGCACGCYTACACRCTSACGGTCACCGACATCGCCACCGGTTGGACCGAGAACCGCAGTGTGCGCAACAAGGCCCGCAAATGGGTCATCGCCGCACTCGACGAGATCGCYGCCATCATGCCGTTCCCACTCCTCGGCGTCGACTCCGACAACGGCAGCGAGTTCATCAACCACCACCTGCTCGACTGGTGCRACARACARCAGATCACCTTCACCCGCTCGCGTCCCGGMAACTCCAACGACGGGGCACACGTCGAGCAGAAGAACTGGGCCGTAGTACGCACMATCGTCGGCTATCTCCGCTATGACACCTCTGCAGAGTTGTTGCTGCTCAATCAGATCTGGGTTCTGCARTCGCAGCTAACGAACTACTTCTACCCRCAGCAGAARTTGGTGTCGAAAGAACGTGACGGCGCGAAGGTGACCAAGAAGTACGAYATCGCCACCACTCCGCATCGGCGTGCAGACCAGCACGAGGCCGTCACCGGAGARGACAAGGCCATCCTCGCCGACACGTACTCCACCATCAACCCCGCCGCCGTCCAGCGTCAGATCCAGGCATTGACCACCGAGCTCATCGCCCTCGCCACCGCCAAGAACACACCCACGAGGAGAGCCCCTCTCACGCGGGCACTTCTCGATGAGTCAACGAATCAGACTTCGCGGGCATCTTGACATGAGGCAACAGGGGCCCGCGATTGGCGCACACCGCCCGCCGCCGGCATCACGGCGGCACGAGACCGACCATCTCGCCGTCGGGTGATTCCTGATCACCGGGCCGCGATGGTCGGTCTGCGTGAACCCCTCCTCAGGGAACATTCCAGGTACCCGCGCCGGGCAGTGCGGTGAGGACACCCACACGGTCGGACAGGCCGTTGACGGTCAGGACGGCGACCACCGTTCCCGACCCCGTGAGCACGGGACCCGTGAACCGCGACGGGCTCACCGCACCGGCGCCCCCGGTCGTCAGATTGCGCCAATGCACGATGCAGACGCAGTATTCGGCAAATTCGGTGATACCCGGTGCCTCCGGGTCCGTACGCACCGTCACCTGTGAGTAGACGGGGCTGAGAAAACCGGTGGGCAAGTTGGTGATCCCGATAACCGGGACCGGTAGGACGGTGTCCGTGGGTGCCGCGGTCGCGACCGGTGCGACACCCAGGAACAGGACACCCAGTCCGACCAGAACAACAGCGATCGAACTTCTGCGTCTGGGTAGGACGTTCGAGGTACGGCCTTGCATCGTAGCTACCTCCTGTGGGGACCAATTCGGTTCGCTCGGACACGACCGGCGACGTGCCGCGGGGTCAACGATGCCGTCGCCGGGCCGTCGTCATTCGTTACGGAGGTGTGGAAACGGCGGGAGCAGAGGGGCCTTTGCCCAACTGCAAAGACAAATTGAACCAGTAGGCACGCAGCCGTTACGCAGAACACACACTGAGCGATACGCGGTACATGGTCGGGAGGACCAGGAGTTCCAAATGAGGATGGCACGTGCCACAACAGTAGTCGGCGTTACAACTCTGTTGATGTTCCTAATCGCTGGTACAGCAAGCGCATCACTGCCGAGTCCCGACCCTGTGTGGTACTCATGGTTCCCGACCAGGGAAATGGGCGATATGTTCAGTCAAGTGGTGTGGATTCTCACCGGCTGGATGACCGGCTACAGGTATTTCTAAGATCGACGACTTGCCTGACCTGCCGCTAGGCATCGACGTGACATTTCCAATCATCAGTGGTGCCTATTCTATTTACTTGATGCAAAACAACTTCGAGGTGTTGCACGACAACCACTCCATGCGAGTGTCGTTCGCATGGCACTCTGGCTAATGCGCAACCGCACCCCTCAGGGTCGACAACTCTTTCTCTCACGACCGGACGCTGGAATGGGAACCGAACCTGGCTACTGGCAGCCCTGCATGTTCTTTTGATTGCGCATTCCTGGCGCGGTGGCCGTGCCGCACGAACGCGATCGGGTATTGCCGACCGATGACCGTCTATTAGGGATCGCTCTATGCTGGCATGGTGTTCTTTATATTCGGTTACGGCACCAAGCGGCAACACCGTGGCCCGGGACAGAGCCGAACGTGCCCACGCTGCCACAACACCACACAGTGGGCACGGATGCGGGAATTCAAGCAGTTCACGTTGTTCTTCGTTCCGGTCGCACGCTGGAAGCGGCGGCAGTTAGAGGAATGTGGCATCTGCGGCACCGCCGTCGCAGTCTGAGCACGTTCAGTCCGGCGACGCGGCCACTGACTGAGCGTGCGTTGGTGTCTTTGCCCGGCTCGCCGACGACCTCCTCACCGAATTCTCCAGCATGCGACTACTGCCCCAACGCAGCCTCGTCTACATGCGCACCCTCGCCAGCGAACACCCCGACCCAATTGCGCAGCACCCTGCTGCGCTCGACCCGCCTACAGCGAACGCGACCCTCGACGATGCCCTCATCGGTCGGCTCGCCCACTTCCTCAGCGATTTCGGCGCTCCCTTTTCCTCTGTCGGACGCCAGCACGAGTTCTCCGTCGGCAACTCCGACTTCTACCTCGAGGTCGGTCGCGGTCGGTCTCTCGTGTCCTTCGCCGGCAGGTCGGCCGCGGTATATAGCGCCATCAGGATCCGTTGATCACCAGGTCCAAGAGCCAGACCAGCCAGGGTATGCCACCCTCAATTGGCAACTCCCACATCGTTCCCTCCCCAGTGTGTCGGTGCGGTACGACCGCCATTGTGCCCGAAACGGTGTCGGTGCACCGGCAAACCTGACCACCGACACTCCCATGACCACCGAGCTCCGAGGCGTGACGCCCGTCGACTGCAACTACCGGTCCCGGTCCATCACGATCAGTGATCGTGCCGTCGTCAGTTGACTGCGATGTCGTACGCCGAGGCGCCGACGACGTTGCGGGGAGGATCGAAGAGCGTGGTGACGTTGTGGACGCTGGATGTCGCGGCCACGCTGTTGCGGTCCGTGAACAGTGGCAACGCGACGGCGTTGTCGAGGATGAAGCGTGTCACCTGGTCGAACAGACCCCGTCGTGTGGCCTCGTCGGTCGCTTTGGTGGCCTGGACCAGCCACTGGTCGACCTGCGGGTCGGCGAGCTTGGACCCGGCGACGATCGATCCGATGGTGATGCCGTCGATCTGGCCGTACTTCAGGTCCGGTGTGGTGGAGCCGAAGGCACGGTTGAGTTGCAGGGACAGATCGAGTTCGCCGATCTGCCGAGGGAACGCCTCGTAGTCGTTACTGGCGAGCAGGTTGTACACCAGTGCGTTCTCGACGTATTCGAGTTCCACCTCGGCTCCGAGGTTCTGGCGGATCTCCGCCTGCCACGCCTCGAGAACGTCGTCGAGCGGGTAGGTGGGAATCGTGGCCAGGAGCTTGATCTTCAGGCGGGACCCGCCGGCATCGGCGCGGTATCCGTCACCGTCGCGGCCGGTCCAGCCGGCAGCGTCCAGCAGGGAGCCGGCCTCGTCGATGTCGGCGGGGTAGGTGTCGTCGTGTCGGGAATCGAAGTATTTGCTGTCCGGGGAGAGCAGGCTCCACACTCTGCCTTGCGTTGCCTTGGTGACATCCTCGATCAGGGCGGCTTTCTCGACAAGGACAAGACGTCTAACCGCTACCGGCTCGGCAGCGCTGGCTGCCTACGGTCAGATCTCGTACCGCCAGCACCGCATCTATCTATCCTGCGCGGGCCCACCGAACTCATGATCGACGCGCGCATTCCATTCTTCGTGGAACTCGCCCGCGTCACCGCCGACGAGATCGCCGCAGTTCTGCTCTGAGGCGACGTCGCTCAGAGCTGTTCGGACAAGAGTGCACCATTGCGTCCCGAAATCGCTGTGGTCGGAACGCGTCTGCGGCGGCGCCGATTACTCTCCCCGGTGTCTGCCGGGCGTGCGCACTGCCGGAGCCGGGCCCGAATCCGGGACGGAGCGGGGGGAGCTCGGATCGATGGTCAGGTCCTCGGTGTCGGCGAAGATCAGTCGCCCGTCGTCGAGCGCGAGCGCCCAACGATGCGCCGGCGCCCACTCGTGCCCACGGCCGCCGGGGTCGGTCAATGCCGCGAAGTCCTCGACAATCTCACCGATGACGTCGGCCTCGGTGTTCCTGCGGATCAGCACCCGGACGCCGATGTTCAACTCCTGCACACCCACCGGCCGGTGGTCGTTGTTTCGGGCCATGTTGCTGCACCTCTTCGCTCGCCGAACCCTGAGGTTGAGCATATGCACCACCCGGTCCGTACGCGACCCGGCCTGCACGAAGACCATTCGCGCACGGCACGTTGCTGCAGCGACTGCCGTGTCGGAACTGTCGTGCCCCGCCGATGCGGCAGCGGAGTCACAGGTCACCGGTCCCGCGGTCGATAAGCCCTTGTGGAGACGCCTTCGTTGMGGGGACCTCCCACTCGATCTCCGTCCCCGGCCCCAGGTCGCGAAAGGCCGTGTGCCCGCTGAGCCGCTCGGCGCGACTCCGAATGTTCGTCAGTCCGTGTCCGTGCGCAGCACCCGCCGCGATTCCGGTGCCGTTGTCGCTCACGGTCAAGACGAGGCCATCCTCGTCGGCGGTGACCCGGACGCTGCATACGCTCGCCTGTGCGTGGCGGGCCACGTTGCTCAGGACCTCGCGCAGGGCCGCCTGCAGTTCCGGCCCGGCCTCCCCATCGGAATACCGGTCGACCGGTCCCTCCACACAGAAGTCGGGGGTGAAACCGAGCGCTGCGGCGCTGTTTTCGACGATTTCACTCACCGCGGCACTCAGGCTGCCCGCGTCCCCGGACCGCACGGCCGCGGTGGACTGGGTGAGATCGAATATGACGGCACGTAACCCACGCACGATGCTGTCGGTCTCGTCGATCAGTGGGTCGAGTTCGGCAGACAAGCGTGGTTGCCGGAAGCCCAGGGAGGTCAGTGCGAGGCCCAGACCGAACACGCGTTGGAGGATCACATCGTGGAGATCCGCCGCCATCCGGCTCTGTTCGTCATCACGTGCGCTGGCCCGCTCCGCCGCCATGAGTTGTTGGTTCTTGGTCAACAGGCTGGTCCGCATCGTGTCGACCGTGCCCGCGATGATCGCCACCTCCCGGGGCCCGTCGGTGTCGATCTCCCGCACGTAGTCGCCGCCGGCCACCGCGCTGATGTCGGCGAGGAGATGATCGATCGGCCGTGTCAGCAGCCGCCGCGTCAAATACACCGCGGTCACGACCATGACCACGGCGAGAACGCACGCGACGACGGTCGTGATGTTCGCCAGGGCCTGCGCCGAGTGGACTCGTTCGACCTGCTCGGTGACCAGGATGTCGGTGCGGGCACTCAATGCCGCGATCCGTGCGCGCAGGTCGTCGAACAACTCCTTGCCCGTCCCGGTCGTCGCCTGGATCCGATCCGGTTCGCTCGCGGAGTCGCGGCGAGCGGAGATCTCCGGCTCCGCTGCCCGTATCCGCCACGTCTCGGCCGCCTCGACCGTCGTCTGCAGCGCTTCCTGCGCGGCCGCATCCTCGGCGAGCAGCGTGTCCAGGCGGGTGTGCAGTGCAGCCGCGTCACGCCGGCCCGCGTCGTAGGGTTCGAGGAATTGCGGTTCACCGGTCAGGGCGTAGCCGCGTTGTCCCGTTTCCTGGTTCACATACGACGTGGTCAGCTCGGCCACCGCCCGCTGCGCGGGCAGCAGCTGCTCGGACAGGTCGTCTACGGCGGCTCGGACCGCCAATCTCCCGTACACCGCGAAGGCTGCAGACACCGCGAACAGCGTCACCAGGATGCCGATAGCCAGCCACAGCAGCGTCCGCAGCGAGACCCTCGCGGTATTCGCGCTCGAATCCGTCATCGCGTGCCTCTCGGACTCGCAGAACCAGCTGAGCGGCGCCGGTTCGCGCCGACACTCATCGATTCCACACCCGAGTCCACCCTAGGCCCACACCTCGTCGGCAGGCTGGAAACCGGGTCCATCAGCGCTCAGTCACCCGAAACAGACCGAATCCGACCTAGCCACGAGCGCTCCCGGCAGACAGTCGGTCGTTCCTCTCGACTCCGCGGCACGCGATCCGCGGGGTGACGCCCTGTTCACGCAGCCACGCCCGCGGTAGCCACCTGGTCTCCCACAACGCATCCGGCACCACCCAGAGGCACCTCATCTCCCACGCGTCACACAATGCACCAAGCCACTTCATCCACATGAGACTCGCTCGCAGAGGGCCCAATCGAGGGTTGCCCTGCGGTGGCGGTACGCGTCGTCCATCAACCCGAGAAGTTGCTCCTGACTGATTCGGGTTCGAACACCACTGGCGACGTCCGTGATCTGCACACTCTTCTGCGCGATTTCCGTCTGCCCGATGACTGCGATCAGATGGTCTCTGGTTTTCCGGGCTTTCCGAACACGCGCTCCCAGTGACCCGTCATGGTCGACTCGGCTGCGCAGCCCTCGCTGCCGTACTACATCCGCGAACGCGCGCGCCACAGCATCCTGCTCGGCAGTGACCGGCAGAACTGTGACCTGGACTGGAGCCAACCAGAACGGAAGGCGTCCCGAGTAGCGTTCGAGGAGCGCTGCGGTCACTCGCTCCATCGACCCGACAGTCCCTCGATGGATCATCACCGGTCGATGGTCGCCACCGTCGGCGCCGACATAGGTCAGGTCGAATCGCTCCGGCTGGTTGAAGTCGAGCTGCACGGTGGCGATGGTTTCCTCGTGGCCACGTCCGTCGTTGACTTGGAGATCGAGCTTGGGACCATAGAAAGCGGCCTCACCTGGGGCTTCGACCAGGTTCGGCCCATGCTCGTCGAGGACGGACAATCCGGCAGCACGAAGTTGCTCCTGAGCGTGCTCCCATTGCGCTTCGGTTCCGAGCCACGCGGCGGAATTGTCACGCGTCGAAAGCCGGACGTAATCGACGGGTAGTCCCAAGATCTCCTGTGCGCGCAGCGCAGCTCGCAACCCCAGCTCGGCTTCATGCAGCACTTGGTCCGGGCGGCAGAAGACGTGCGTGTCGTCGAGGTTGATCTGTCGGACGCGATTCAAGCCGGACAGAACTCCGGACCGCTCGGCTCGGAACATGGAGGCGAGTTCGTTGAATCGAAGCGGCAGCTCACGATATGAGCGTCTGTCGGAGGCGTAGATCAAGGCGTGGTGAGGACAGTTCGCGGGCCGCAGCATGACCTCGTCATCACCAATGCGCATGGCGGGGAACATGTCTTGGCTGAACTTGCTCAAATGCCCGGACCGCTCGTACAGCGCTCGTTTCCCGAGCACCGGTGAGAACACGCCGAGGCATCCATCGCCCGACGCCAACTCCTTTGCCAGCTTCTGCAGTTCTTCTCGGACAACGGCACCGGTGGGAAGCCACATCGGAAGACCGGATCCGGCAAGCGGATCCGTGGCAAATATGGCCATGTCGTGGTTGAGATCTCGGTGGTCAGTGACCATAAGTCTGCTCCTGTTGTTCGTGCCGGAGCAGCCAGGAAAGCAAGAAGCCCCGGATCTGCTCCGGGGCTTGAAATGCCTGAGGGTTCTCAGTCCATCACGAAGGCGCCGGCAGCGTCCGGCGTCGTCGTGAAATGGAGGTGTCCTCGCATGGTCCAAAAGTGTACAAGGCCGTGAGCACAGTGGCAAAGCGCCGATGCCTGGCCACACCAGGCTCGTTCGCCGCTGCCAAGCACTTCCACTCTTCGATGCCGTGGAGGCCTGCCGCCGAAACAAGGCCGATCAATCGTCACTCCGAGACGACCGATGGGTCGTGGCCGGATCCCGCGCCACTGCCGCCACGCTGGTGATCGGTCGGCCGGCGACCGGGGCGACAGTCGTGGCTACGAGTCGAGATCCATTCGAGCCGAATATCGTTCACGTGATCTGCAGCTACTCGAGGAAACGGCTGCCCGAGCGTGCATGGTCCGGTGTGATCACGCATCTGAAGTGAATCCTTGTCGCCTGCCAGTGGCTGGCACACTCATTCTCACCGGGTGCGGTGGAAACAGGTCCACACGTAATGTCGCCGAGGACCTACCCGTGGAACGTCGGGTTCCGGAATCGCACGGGTTCGGTCCGGCAGGGCACCTGTCGCCGGTGCTCACGGGAGCACTGGCAGCAGTAGCCGCGATGACGAGCGCACTCCGAGGTCACCTGGCCGGTGCGGAGGACTGGAACAGCTCGATCAGATTGCCGGCAGGGTCGGCGAGCAGAATCTGGCGACCACCCGGGCCGCTGACCACATCGCTGCGAAAGGCGACACCGGCGTCGCGTAGTCGGGTGATCTCGGCGTCGAGGTCGCTGACGATGAGGTGGATACGGTTGCCGCCCGGGCCGGTGATGTCGGACGGGGTGGCGCGAGCACCCGAACTGGCCGGGCCGGACAGCAACAATCGCAAGGGGCCACGGATCACGTCGGCGAACGCAGGGGCGGGATTGGTGTGCAAGGTGAAGCCGAGGTGGCTGGTGTAGAAGTCGATCGCTGCGGACACGTCATCGACTAGGTAGCGGACGCCGGCGCATTCGTCGGGTGGGGTCATCGGACACTCCTTTCACAATTCGGTGGTGAGGGTGGGAAGCGGGTACCGGATGCGGGTGTCGATCTCGACGGCGGGAATGACGAGGTGATTCCGCGGTGCTGACATCGTTCCCGACGTCATCGGCTTTCCGCCCAACCGGGGCGGGGGTCGAATCCGCCTATTTCCTCTGCCCGAGCGTACGCCCGCAACGCCTCAGCGGCTTCTTGGCCGAGATCGGACGGGACCGCGACCTCTACGGTGACCAGCAGATCACCGACCGCGTCGCCGCGGCGAGGCACCCCGCGTCCGCGCAGCCGGAACGTTCTCCCCGACTGGGTTCCCGGCGGGATCTTCAGACTGACCCGACCATCGAAGTTTGGTACGGACAGCACGGTACCCAAGGCCAATTCGGCGAACGACACGGGAACGGTGACGGTGAGATCATCGCCGCTGCGGGCGAACACTGGGTCCGGTTCGACGCGCACAGTGACATACAGGTCCCCCGACGGCGCCCCACCGAGACCAGGTTCGCCCTGCGCCAGTAACCGGATGCGTTGCCCGTCGCTCACCCCGGGCGGAACACGGACGGAGATAGTGCGGGTGCGGTCCCCGATCCCGTTGCCCTGGCAATCCGGGCAGGGGGTGTCGACGATCGATCCCGTGCCCCGGCAACCCTCGCAGGGTTCGCTGAACCCGAAGCCGCCCAGATTCCGGTTGCGCGCCCCGACCCCGCGGCAGTGTGGGCACGTTCGTTGCCGGGTTCCCGGCCGTATGCCGGAGCCGTGACAGCTGGTGCACACCATCGGCCCGGTCATCCATAGCGGCAACACCATCCCGGCGACCGCCTCCTGGAACGACAGTCTGGTCTCGGTCTCGACGTCGCTGCCCCGCCTCGGCCGGGCCGATGCAGTTCGGGTTCCTGCGCGCCGGAACAGGTCTCCGAGCACATCGCCGACCCCGCCCAGAGGATCGGCCATGGTGAAGGGTGGACCGCTCCCGAACAGGTCCCCGAATTCGAAGCCGCCCGACCCGGCGCGTGGAGGAAAACCCGTCCCGGTGGACGCTCCGGATCGGAGCAGCCGGCGCACGCGGTCGTAATCCTTGCGTGTGGCGGGGTCCGAGAGCACCGCGTACGCCTCACTGACCGCCTTGAACCGATCCCCCACCTCGGTGTTGTGCGGGTTTGCGTCCGGATGCAGCTCCCGAGCCAATGTGCGGTACGCCTTCTTGATCTCCCCGGCCGACGCCGTCGAAGGGACACCCAGAGCGGCGTAGAAGTCGCGGTCGAGCCATTCCTGCTGCGACACTTGGCATCCTCCTTTCCTCTCCTGGCTGCGACGAGAGCGCCGTGCGCTCCGAGATCGGCGTTGTCAGGCTGGTGTGCGGTGTCTCAGGCACCGTCGACCGGGGCGGTGCCCGTGCCGTTCCCCGGCGAAGCGGGCCCCTCGACCACGGCGACCGTCGCGGTCCGCAGCACCTTGCGGTCACCGAAGGTGTAGCCGCGTCGCAGCACCCTGCCCACGACGGGATCGCCCCCGGCACCTTCGTGCTGGACCGCTTCGTGCAAGGTGGGATCGAAGCGGTCGCCCTCTTCACCGAATGCGGCCACTCCCAGGCCGGTCAGGATCGCATCGAGCTTGGCCGCGATCGCACGCAGGGGTTCGGTTTCGAGGTCGCCGTGCTCGCGGGCTCGATCGAGGTCGCCGTGCTCGCGGGCTCGATCGAGGTCGTCGAGGATCCCGAGAAACTTCGCCGCCACCGACGCCGTCGCGGCCTCGACTGCCGCGTGTCGGTCGCGTTCGATCCGGCGCCGGTAGTTGGTGTACTCGGCCTGCACCCGCTGCAGATCGGCGGTCAACTCCGCCACTCGATCAGGGTGTTCGCGCGCCGCCCGATCGGCCCGGTCACCGGGGTGCATCTCCGCGTCGGACGTGGTCGGCGGGGGTTCCCGTTGTGGGGTCGGGGTGACGGGCTGGCTCGGAGTGTGCTCGCGCACCCGGCCGGTGTCCGGATCGACGCGGCGTTTGTCGGTGATCGAGATCGGTTCCCACGGCGGCTTGTTGCCGTTGCGGCGCTCGCTGCTGCTCATCGGTTGTCCTCCCGTCCGGGTTCGTCCACCACCTCAGCGTCGAAGACCTCCTCGTCCCCACCCGGGGAACCGTTCCCACCGCCGGTGGCGGCCGAGTCCTTCGCCTGCGCGTCGTAGATCGCCTGGCCCAAGGCTTGCGAGTCGGTGGACAGTTTCTCGATGGCCTCTTTGATCGCCGCGACGTCGCTGCCCTTCAACTTCTCCTGGGCATTCGTGATCGACGACTCGACCTTCTCCTTGACGTCGGCGGGCACCTTGTCCTCGTTGTCCTTGATGAACTTCTCGGTCTGGT
>NZ_JBFUGT010000119.1:0-18995 GCF_056402775.1 Rhodococcus sp. P3_B8 | reverse complement strand
GATTGATCCTCATCGAGTTCCTCCAATTGAAATGACGGGTGTTGCGTGTCGAGCACGGTCGACGAGAGAGCACCGCAGCGGCGCCCTTTCGAGTCAGTGGCTGAGAATCTTGCCGAGAAAGTCCTTCGCGCGCTCGGATTTGGGAGCGGTGAAGAACGTGGCGGGCTCGGCGTCCTCGACGATCTGGCCGTCGGCCATGAAGAGAACCCGGTGGCCGACCTTGCGGGCGAAGCCCATCTCGTGGGTCACCACGAGCATGGTCATGCCTTCCTTGGCCAGCGAGGTCATGACGTCCAGGACCTCATTGACCATTTCCGGGTCGAGTGCGGACGTCGGCTCGTCGAACAGCATGACCTTGGGGTTCATGGCAAGTGCACGTGCGATCGCGACTCGCTGCTGCTGACCGCCCGACAACTGCGCCGGGTACTTGTCCGCCTGGTTGGCGATGCCGACCCGCTCGAGAAGTTCGTAGGCCTTCGCCTTCGCGTCGGCGCCGCTCTTCTTCCGCACCTTGACCGGTGCGAGCATCACGTTGTCGAGGATCGTCTTGTGGGCGAACAGGTTGAACGACTGGAACACCATGCCCACGTCGGCGCGCAGCGCCGCCAGAGCCTTGCCCTCGGCCGGAAGTACCTTGCCGTCCACCGCGATCTCACCGGAGTCGATGGGCTCGAGGCGGTTGATGGTGCGGCACAGCGTCGACTTACCCGAGCCGGACGGTCCGAGCACGATCACGACCTGTCCGCGAGGGACTTCGAGGTCGATCTCCTGGAGGACGTGGAGGGCGCCGAAGTGTTTGTTCACCGATTTCATCGAGATCATGGACGGGGCCGCGCCCGTGGAGGGTGTCGGCGTCGCGTCGTCGGCTTGCGTCATAGTCGATGACCCTATGTGTTGGGAGCGGGAGCACCTGCCATTTGCTCCGAGAATCCTCGGGATGTCACGGAAACTTTACTGTCCGGCTTCGGGCGTGTGTCCGGGCGCACACCGGCCGCGACGAGGCGATTTGGCGCGGGCCGTACCCTGGCATACGTGGACACGATCGACCAGACCCCTCACCGCAGCTACGAGGTGCGCACGTACGGCTGCCAAATGAACGTGCACGACTCCGAGCGGTTGTCGGGGCTCCTCGAGGACGCCGGCTACACGAAGGCGGCCGCGGGGCAGGCACCCGACCTCGTCGTCTTCAACACCTGCGCGGTGCGGGAGAACGCCGACAACAAGTTGTACGGCAACCTGAGCCACCTCGCGCCTGCGAAGGAACAGAACCCCGACATGCAGATCGCGGTCGGCGGGTGCCTGGCGCAGAAGGACCGCGACGTCGTCGTGAAGAAGGCGCCGTGGGTGGACGTCGTGTTCGGCACCCACAACATCGGTTCGCTCCCCGCGTTGCTGGACCGGGCCCGCCACAACCAGCGGGCCGAGGTCGAGATCCTCGACGCGCTGGAGGCATTCCCGTCGACGCTGCCCGCCAAGCGGGAGTCGGCGTACGCCGGCTGGGTGTCCATCTCGGTGGGATGCAACAACACCTGCACGTTCTGCATCGTGCCCGCGCTGCGCGGCAAGGAGGTCGACCGGCGGCCCGGCGACATCCTGGCCGAGGTGCAGGCTCTGGTGAACGAGGGCGTCGTCGAGGTCACCCTGCTCGGGCAGAACGTCAACGCGTACGGCGTGTCGTTCGCGGATCCGGACCAGCCCCGCGACCGCGGCGCGTTCGCCGCGCTGCTGCGCGCATGCGGAGAGATCGACGGTCTCGAGCGAGTGCGCTTCACGTCTCCGCACCCGGCCGAGTTCACCGACGACGTCATCGAGGCGATGGCCGAGACCCCCAACGTGTGTCCCCAGCTGCACATGCCGCTGCAGTCCGGCTCGGACCGCGTGCTGAAGGCGATGCGCCGCTCCTACCGGAAGTCGCGGTTCCTGGGAATCATCGACAAGGTGCGTACCGCGATGCCGCACGCGGCCATCACCACCGACATCATCGTGGGCTTCCCGGGTGAGACCGAGGAAGACTTCCAGGACACACTCGACGTCGTCCGGCAGGCGCGCTTCACCAGCGCCTACACGTTCCAGTACTCCAAGCGGCCGGGCACCCCGGCCGCGGAGATGGACGAGCAGCTGCCCAAGGCCGTCGTCCAGGAACGGTACGAACGTCTCATCGCGTTGCAGGAACAGATCACCCTCGAGGAGAACCAGAAGCTCGTCGGCGCCGAGGTGGAACTGCTCGTCGCCGCCGGGGAGGGTCGCAAGAATGCGGAGACCGCCCGGATGAGCGGGCGCGCCCGCGACGGCCGGCTCGTCCACTTCCGGCCCGAGGGCAACCTCGACGGGACCGTCCGGCCCGGCGACGTCGTCACCGTCGTCGTCAGTGCCGCCGCCCCGCACCACCTCGTCGCCGACACCCCGGTCCTGACCCACCGCCGCACCCGCGCGGGCGACTCCTTCGAGAAGGGCGTGACCCCGAAGACCCCGCCGATCGGCGTGGGACTCGGACTGCCGCAGATCGGTGCGCCCGCACCACTACCCGCCCAGATGGGATGCAACGCATGACCTCCCCGTTCGACGACAAACGGCACGACGGAAACCGGACCGGCGACAACGGTTCGGGCGCCGAGAACGAGCCGATCGAGAGTTACCTGAAGGATTTCGACGCCGCCGAGAAGAAGGTGGCCGGCGAGATCGATCCCGGCGCGCGTGCGCTCGTCGTCGCGGTCGCGGTGGTCGTGCTCCTCGGCTCGCTGACGTTGCCGCACTCCGGCATCGCCAACGGCTGGGAGGTACTGGTGTACGGGGACGACGCCCGCGCGGAGACGATCGCCCTGCCGTCGCGGCTGTTCGTGTGGTTCGAGGTGGTGTTCGGGGTCGTCGTGTCGATGCTGGCGCTCGTCACCCGCCGCTGGGCCCTCGCGTGGGTGGCCCTCGCCGGGACCGCCGTGTCCATCGTGTTCGGCATGCTCGCCATCTGGTCGCGGCAGACACCGGCGCCCGGGGTCGAGGCGGCCGGACCGGGGATCGGCCTGATCATCGGCTGGCTCACCGTCATCGTGCTCACGTTCCACTGGTTGAAGGTGGTCTGGAGCCGGACCGCCCTGCAACTGGCCGCGGAAGAGGAACGCCGCGCCGCTGCCGCCGAAGCGGAGCGACGCGGCGACTGGAACGTCGGCTGATCGGACCTACTGCCCGCTGACGGCGCCCTCCGCCGCCTCGGCCCATTCGCGCCACTGCTTGGCCTGCGCGAGGGCGCTCTCGGCGTCCTTCGTCTTGCCCGCCGCGGTCGCCTTGGCGGCCTGTTCCTCGAACTGCGTGACCCGCTCCCGGAACTGCGCGGCCCGGGCGAGGGCCTCCGGGTCGGTGCGGCGCCATTCCTCGTCGGCGGCGTCGCGGACACGCTTCTCGATGGCCCGCAGCTTGCCCTCGAGGTCGTGCATCCGCTCGCGGGGCACCTTCCCGATGGCGTCCCACTTCTCCTGCAGGTCGCGGAGCGCCGCCCTCGCCGCGTCGATGTCCTTGGCCGGATCGATGTGGCCGGCGTTCTTCAGCAACTCTTCCTTGGCGACCGCGTTCTCCTCGAACTCGGCGTCGCGTTCGGAGGACGCGGCGTTGCGGGCGGCGAAGAACACGTCCTGAGCGCCCTTGAAGCGCTTCCACAGGTTGTCGTCGGCTTCCCGCGGTGCGCGGCCGGCGGCCTTCCACTCGGCGAGCAGGTCACGGAAAGCTCCGGCCGTGGGGCCCCAGTCAGTGGAGTCGGACAGCGCCTCGGCCCGTATGACGAGCTCTTCCTTCTTGGTCTTGGCGGCGGCGCGCTCGCGATCGAGTTCGGCGAAATGGGCGCCGCGGCGACGGTTGAACGCCTCCCGCGCCTTCGAGTACCGCTTCCACAGGGCGTCGTCGACCTTCCGGTCGATCCCGCGGATCGTCTTCCACTCGTCCAGGATCTCGCGCAACCGGTCGCCGGCGGCCTTCCACTGCGTGGATTCGGCACCGATCTGTTCCGCCTCGGCGGCCAGTGCTTCCTTGCGTTCGGTGTGAGCCTGCCGCGACAGTTCCTTCTCGTGCTTGGCGTGGGCCGCAGCCTCGTCGGATCCGGCGATGATGACGTCGAGCCGCGCCGCGAGTGAATCGATGTCACCGATCACCGCGGCGGTCGGCAGGGATTCGGCGAGCGCGAGCGCGGCCGCCTTGGTCTTCTTCGCGTCGCCCGCACCGGAACTGAGCCGGGCCTCGAGGAGTGCCACTTCCGTTGCCAGATCGTCGAAGCGCCGACCGAAGTGCGCCAGACCCTCCGCCGCGTCTCCGGCCTGCCACGACCCGATCTGCCGTTCGCCGTCCGCGGTCTTCACCCAGGCGGTGCCGTCGTCGTCCACGCGGCCGAACTTGCTCGGGTCACTGTGGGCGGGGGCGGCGACGGCGGGGGCGGAGAGGGCGTGTGTCGGTGTGGGGTGGGGCTTGGGCGCACCCGGTTTCGCGGCGGCACCGGGCTTCGGGACGCTGGACTTCGGTGTGTCGTGCTGCTGAGCGGCAGGCTCCACGGCGGGCTTCGCGTCGCTGCTGTCGGTCATCGGTTCCTCATCTCTGCCGCGCGTCACGGCTGCCTGAACGCAATACTGGCTCCATACGACCCGGGACGGGTGCTGGCTCCATTCAACCCGGTACGGGCCCTGTGGACTATTGAATCAGGTCGGACGGTCCGCGTTGGTACCGATTGACGGCAGCACCCGAATCGGATGTCGGGTCCCCTCGGACGGTCGACTAGCGTGACTGTGTGTTCACCGCCGCAATCCTCGTGCCGTCCCCACCGCTCCTGGTACCCGAACTGACCGGGGCGGCCGCTGCGGAGACGGCGCCGTTGCGGGACGCGGTCCAGACGGCGGCGAAGGCGTTGTCCGCGCTCGCCACCGAGTGGGTGGCGGTCGGAGCGGCACCGGCCGCGGTGGAGGTGCGGGCCGACGCCCAGGGCACCTATCGCGGCTACGGCGTCGACGTGCGGGTCGCGCTGCGGCCCGGTCCGGCAGACGATCCCGACCCCGACCTGCCGCTCGCGGCGCTGACGGCCGGGTGGATTCGGGGGACGTGCGCGCCGGACGCCGTCGTCGACGCGCGGATCCTCTCAGCCGACCTGTCCCCGGAACAGTGCGCCGCGTACGGCGCGGAACTGCGCACGCTTCTCGACCGGGACCCGGAGCCGCGGGGGCTGGTGATCGTCGCGGACGGGGCGAACACCCTCACGGCGAAGGCGCCGGGCGCGTTCGACCCGCGCGCGGAAGGCGTGCAGGCCAGGATCGACGCGGCGCTCGACACCGGCGACCGCGACGCGCTGCTGGCCCTCGAACCCGCGGAGTGCGAGACCCTCGGCATCGGCGGGCGCGTCCCGTGGCAGGTGCTCGCCGGCGTGTTCGACGCGCCGCCCGCATCCTGCCGGACGCTGTACAGCGCAGCCCCCTACGGAGTCGGCTACCACGTGGGGGAGTGGCGTCCGTGACGTCACCCGTGCCGATCGCCGTCGTCGGACCGACCGCCACCGGAAAGTCGGATCTCGCACTGGACCTGGCCGAACGTCTCGGCGGCGAAATCGTCAACATCGACGCGATGCAGCTGTACCGGGGCATGGACATCGGCACCGCGAAACTCGCCCCGGCCGAGCGCCGCGGAATCCCGCACCACCAACTCGACGTGCTCGACGTGACGGAGACGGCCACCGTCGCGAACTATCAGCAGGCGGCGGTCCGTGATGTGGAGGCGATCGCCGCGCGCGGCGCCGTGCCGGTCATCGTCGGCGGATCGATGATGTACGTCCAGTCGCTGCTCGACGAGTGGAGCTTCCCCGCCACCGATGCGTCGGTGCGGGCGCGGTGGGAAGCCGTCCTCGCCGAGAAGGGCGTCGCGGCCGTCCACGCCGAACTCGGCCGGGTGGACCCCGAGGCCGCGGCGTCGATCCTCCCCACCGACGGCAGACGCCTGGTCCGTGCCCTCGAAGTCGTCGAGATCACCGGGAAACCGTTCGCGGCATCGGCCCCTCGCATCGGCGAACCGCGCTGGGGCACACACATCGTCGGTGTCGACCGGGACACCGCCGAACTCGACCACCGGATCCGGCTCCGCACCCGGCTCATGTTCGAACGCGGGCTCGTCGACGAGGTCCGCGGGCTCATAGACCTGGGACTGCGCGAGGGCGTCACCGCCCCCCGGGCCATCGKCTACGCGCAGGTCCTCGCGTGGCTCGACGGCGAAGACGACCTCGACGAGGCACAGGAACGCACGTTCATCGGCACCCGGCGCTACGTGCGCAGGCAACGGTCGTGGTTCCGCCGCGACACCCGCATCCACTGGGTCGACGGAAGCGACCCCGACCTCGCGGACACCACGATCCGCACCCTCGGCGAGACCCGAACACTGGGAGAACGATGAGCCGCGCACCGTCCGGACGCAACCGTCCGGCCCCGTCCCTGCTGGTGACCACCCGCAACGCCCGTTTCCAGCAGTGGCAGTCCTACCTCACCAACCGCGCCAAACGAACGAAGGCGGGACGCTTCCTGATCCAGGGCGTCCGCCCCCTCAACCTGGCGCTGGAACACGACTGGCCGATCGAATCGCTGCTGCACCGCATCGACGGCCCGCCACTGTCCGACTGGGCGCGGGAACTGCTCGAGACCCGGTCCGTCGAACAGATCGGTGTCAGTGCCGAACTGATGGCCGAACTGGGCGAGAAGACCACCACCACCGCGCCGGAACTGATCGCCATTGCGAAGACACGAACCCCGCGACTGAAGGACCTGCGACTGCAGTCCGTCCCCCTGATCGTCGTGTTCGACCGGCCCGCCTCACCCGGAAATCTGGGCACCCTCGTCCGTTCCGCCAACGCGTTCGGCGCCGACGCGGTCGTCGTCGTCGGCCACGGCGCAGATCCATTCGACCCCCGGAGTGTCCGCGCCTCCACCGGATCCCTCTTTGCGATGCCCGTCGTCACGGTCTCGTCCGTCGAGGAGATCCTCGCCTTCCGCGACGCCCGGCGTGCGTCCGGAACCGACCTGCACATCGTCGGCACCGACGAGACCGGCTCCGTCACCATCGACGCCCACGACTTCGGCGGCGGCACCGTGCTCGTGATCGGCAACGAGACCCGCGGGATGAGCGCCGCGTGGCGCGACGCCTGCGACACGGTGGTCAGCATCCCGATCGGAGGCGCCGCGAGTTCCCTCGGCGCCCCCTCCGCCGGCGCCGTCGCCCTCTACGAAATCGCCCGGCAGCGCAAATGAACCGCACCGCGGTCGCGTAAATGAACCGCACCGCGGTCGCGTAAATGAACCGCACCGCGGTCGCACAGATGAACAGCGCCTGCTCGACCGTTGGTTAGAGTGGTGCGCATGGATTTCAGCAAGGGACACGGCACCGAGAACGACTTCGTGGTCCTCCCGGATCCCGATGTCCGCATCGACCTGTCGGCCCCGCGGGTGGCGGCGTTGTGCGATCGCAGGCGCGGGCTCGGCGCCGACGGAATCCTGCGCGTCGCGAAGGCCGGTGCGCTGGCCGGCGCCGGTGTGCTCGCCGAACTCCCCGACGGCACGTCGGAGGACGACTGGTTCATGGACTACCGCAACGCCGACGGGTCGATCGCGGAGATGTGTGGCAACGGCGTCCGCGTCTTCGCCCACTACCTCCGGGCGGCGGGGCTCGAGTCCCGCGACGAGTTCGTGGTGGGCAGCCGGGCCGGCGGCAAACCGGTGATCGTGCACTCGGCCGACGGCGCCTTCGGTGAGGTCACCGTCGACATGGGTGTGGTGCGCGATCTGGGAACCAGTGCCGCGACCATCGACGGCAAGGTGTTCAACGGGATCGGCATCGACGTCGGCAACCCGCACCTGGCGTGTGTCGATGCGCACCTCACGGCGGCGTCCCTGTCGGCCCTCGACCTGACGGCTGCACCCGGGTTCGATCCCGGCTTCTTCCCGCACGGCGTCAACGTGGAGATCCTCACCCGCATCGATTCCGGTGCCGTGGACATGCGGGTGCACGAGCGCGGGGTCGGCGAAACCCGGTCGTGCGGCACCGGCACGGTGGCAGCGGCCACCGCCGCGCTGCGCTTCGAGGGGGCCGACTCCGGTGAGGTGAACGTCCGTATTCCCGGTGGTCAGGTCACTGTCGCGGTGTCCGGCGGCCGGGCGACGTTGCGTGGACCGTCGGTCCTGGTGGCGTCCGGGAACCTCGACGACGGCTGGTGGAACGGACTCGCCTGATCGCCCTGCGCGAAATGCACGTGCACACCCTCGACATTCCGTGGGATCATGAGGGTGTATGACGAAAACACATCGCACAGAAGAATCGCCGATCTCCGACTCCACTGAGTTCGCCTACGACGACGGGCGCCCTTCGGTCGGCGAGATGCAACTCGAGGACCGCAGCGCGCTGCGCCGAGTTGCCGGGCTCTCCACCGAGCTCACAGACGTCACCGAGGTCGAATACCGACAGCTGCGCCTCGAACGCGTGGTGCTCGTCGGTGTCTGGACGCAGGGAACCGCGGCGCAGGCCGAATCCAGCATGGCCGAGCTCGCGGCGCTGGCCGAGACCGCCGGGTCCGAGGTCCTCGAGGGCCTCGTCCAGCGGCGGGACAAACCCGACGCTGCCACCTACATCGGCTCCGGTAAGGCCGAGGAACTCCGTGAGGTCGTCCTCTCGACCGGCGCCGACACCGTCATCTGCGACGGTGAACTCACTCCCGCGCAGTTGACCGCGCTGGAGAAGGTCGTCAAGGTCAAGGTCATCGACCGGACGGCCCTCATCCTCGACATCTTCGCTCAGCATGCGACGTCCAGGGAGGGCAAAGCGCAGGTGGCGCTGGCCCAGATGGAATACATGCTGCCACGACTGCGTGGCTGGGGTGAATCGATGTCCCGGCAGGCGGGTGGTCGCGCCGGCAGCAACGGCGGCGTGGGTCTGCGTGGTCCCGGTGAGACCAAGATCGAGACGGACCGCCGGCGAATCCGGGAGCGGATGGCGAAGCTGCGCCGCGAGATCAAGGGCATGAAGGCCGCCCGCGACACCAAACGCACCAGGCGTCTGCGCAGCGAGACCCCGTCCATCGCGATCGTCGGCTACACCAACGCAGGCAAGTCGAGCCTGCTCAACGCGCTGACCGGGTCCGGGGTGCTGGTGCAGAACGCGCTGTTCGCCACCCTGGATCCCACCACCCGGCGGGCGGCGCTGGACGACGGCCGCGAGTACGTCCTCACCGACACCGTCGGGTTCGTGCGGCACCTGCCGACGCAGCTGATCGAGGCGTTCCGCTCGACGCTGGAGGAAGTCACGGACGCGGATCTGCTGCTGCACGTCGTCGACGGTTCCGATCCGCTGCCCACGGATCAGATCAGGGCCGTCCACGAGGTGATCACCGAGGTGATCCGGGAGAACGACGCCGCAGCGCCGCCGGAGCTCATCGTGGTGAACAAGATCGACGCGGCCGACCCGGTCACGTTGACCCAGTTGCGCGGCCTGCTGCCGGGTGCGTCGTTCGTCTCCGCCCGGACCGGGGAAGGCATCGCCGAGTTGCGCGCGCATCTCAGCGACGTCCTGATCCGCCCGGAGATCGAGGTCAGCGTGCTCCTCCCGTACAACAGGGGAGATCTGATGGCCCGGATCCACTCGGACGGACAGATCCTCGACTCGTCCCACGAAGAGGACGGCACGCGCGTCCATGCGCGGGTGCCCGAAGCGCTGGCGTCGGCACTGGTTCAGTACAACGGCAGTGCCTGACCGTTCACGGTGGTCGCGCTCACGGTGGTCGCTCCGAGTCGCGGTTGCAGTCCTCGCTGCGTGCACACCGCTCGCGGCGGCGGGCACCGGATCGGCCGAGCCGTTCTTCCGCGATCAGACGGCCGTCGATGCATCGGAATTCGGTCCGCTCTGCACTCCCGACGATTCGGCGGCCGGAACCCCGGACGAGGCCTCGCTGGAAGAGTTGTCGGGGCTCGTGTCGGCCGGGGGACTGCTCTATGCGGTCGGTGACAGCGGTTCCGACCGTGCGGTCACGGTGATGGACGGGAACTGCGCCGTGCAGCGGTGGCTTCCGCTGCCGGTCGATCCGTACGACGTCGAGGACATGGCGTCCGGCCCCGACGGCCGGCTGTGGCTCGCCGACACCGGCGACAACGGACGCCGCCGCGACACGGTGGCACTGATCGCGATGGACCGCGACACCGGTGCGGGAGAACTGCATCGGCTGACGTATCCGGACGGCCCGCACGACGCGGAGACCGCTCTCGTCCAGCGCGACGGCACCCCACTGATCGTCACGAAGGAAGTGTTCGGGGCGGGCAACGTGTACCGGCCTGCCGGGGGCGCCGTCGTGGGCGACCTCGCGAGCCCCGGCCCGACCCCGCTCGAGAAGGTGGGGACGCTGGACGTCGCGGAGACGAACGGCGCCGACGACGCCACCACCGGGAGCGGCACCACGGCGCCGGCCCTGCATTCGACGATGTTCACCGGCGGCGCCGTGTCCGCCGACGGAACCGTGGCCGCCATCCGCAGCTACTCCGACGTGTTCCTGTTCTCCGCCCCGGACGGCGACCTGGCCGCCGCGTTCGCCGCGGGGCCCGTGGTGCGCGCACACGTGCCGCAGCAGCCGCAGGGGGAGTCGATCGCGTTCACCGAGAACGGCGACCTGCTGATCGCCTCCGAGGCGCGGGAGGGGCCCGTTCCGCCGATTCAGGCGTTGCCCGGGGCGGTGTCGAGGGTGCAGGAGCAGGCCCGCGCGCAGACAGCCGCCGACGAGGCGTCGGCGCAGTCGCCGGGAACGGTGTGGGGAATCGGCGTCGCCGGCGGCGCGGTCGTGCTCGTGGTCGTCGCCGGCTTCGTGATCCGCCGCCGTGCCCGATAGGTCTGTTTTGCGAGAAATGTTGCGAGCCTGATTCTTTCGATGACCGACGCGGTGTGAATACTGGCGGGGTGCAGGCCCACGAGTTGTTGTCGCGTATCGCCCACCTGTCGCTCGAGCACGGTCGCGCCCAGGCCGCATCGACCGTTGCCGTGGTGGTGGGCGTCGTCGTGATGCTCGCGGCGTCGCGTTCCGCAAGGGCGCCGATCCTCCGCGCCGCCGCGGTCGCGGTGCCCGTGACCGCGGTGATCGGGGGAGCGGTGTGGGCGAGGTACCGGCCGCTTCCCAATCAGATACCGCCGGCGGGTTACGCATGGATCTGGCTCGCCGTCGGCACCCTCGTACTCGCAGCCACCATCCTGCTCCGGAAACCCGGTGTCCTCCGCGCCGCGGCGGTCGGGGCGGCAGGTGCCGTGGTCGCGGCCGCGGCGGTGGGGCAGGTCAACGCGGAGGTCGGCGTCTTCCCGACCGTCGGTTCGCTGGTGGGACACCGCCCGCCGACGGTCGTCGAGCCGGTGTCGTTCGGTGACGTCCCCGGGTTCGAGAGCGCCGTGCAGTCCGGGACCCCGGCGGACTCGGTGTGGACACGTCCGGTGCGCACACCCGGCTCCGGTGTGGTGACGGAAGTGGAGATCCCCGGCACCGAATCCGGATTCCCGGCCCGGCCGGCCGTGCTGTATCTGCCGCCGGCGTACCTGACCTCACCCCGCGCCGTGCTCCCCGTCATGGTCATGATCGCGGGACAGCCGGGGCGCCCCCAGGACTGGTTCAGCAGCGGACGACTGGGGTCCACGGTGGATGCGTACGCCGCGCGGCACGACGGCCTCGCACCGGTCGTCGTGGTGGTCGACGCACTGGGGTCGCAGGACGCGAATCCGCTCTGCCTGGATTCGGCGCTGGGGAACGCCGCCACCTACGTCGCTCGTGACGTCCCCGCCTGGATCGAGAAGTCTCTGCAGGTGTCGCACGATCCTGCGCAGTGGGCGATCGGCGGATTCTCCTACGGGGGAACCTGTTCGATCCAGCTGGCCGTGAACTATCCGGCGATCTACCCGACGTTTCTCGACTTCTTAGGCCAGGACGAGCCCTCGCTGGGCGATCACGCGGGGACGGTCGCGGCGACGTTCGCCGGCGACGAGCGGGCGTTCGCGGCGGTCAATCCGGTCGACGTGCTGAGGACGCGGCAGTTCCCGGAATTGACTGGGGTGTTCGTCGCCGGGGCGGCGGACGACGAATACCGCCCGCAGCAGCAGCGGATGTTCGCTGCCGCGCGGGCGGCCGGTCTGCACGTGCGGTACTACGAGCTCCCCGGTGGCCACACAGGGGCCACCTGGGGTGCGGCGCTCGAACGGGAGATGGACTGGACCGGCCGTCAGCTGGGCGTCACCGGCTGACGGCCGGATACCGGTCAGGCGTCGAGGTCGGCCGCCACCAGCTGGGCCACCTTCTCGACGGCGTCGGCGTCGTCGCTGGTGACCGTGACGTCGGTGCCCTTGGTGGCGCCGAGCGTCATGATGAGCAGTGCGGAGCCGGCGTCCACGGGTTCGCCGTCCGCCACGGCCAGCGTGACGGGCACACCGGCGGCGGCAACCGCTTCGGCGATGACGGCGGCGGGACGGGCGTGCAGGCCGATGGACGAACCGACGGCGACTGTGGTGCTGGGCATGGGACTCTCTCCTCTGTCGGTGGGGTTGATGCGGGGCGATCTGTTTCTCTTACGCTGCGACGGTCGCAACGTCGGGGTCGAGTTCGGCGTCGGACGCGCCGGGCTTGATGAATTCTTTGGCGCCGACGACGCACAGTGCGGCGACGACGACACCGGCGGCCAGCGCCACCAGGAACCACAGCAGGTTGCCGATGGCGAAGAAGACGAAGATTCCGCCGTGCGGTGCGCTGAGGGTGACGTCGAACGCCATGATCAGGGCGCCGGTGACGGCGCCGCCGGCCATCATCGAGGGAATGACGCGCAGCGGGTCGGCGGCGGCGAACGGAATGGCACCTTCGGAGATGAACGCCGAGCCGAGAAGCCAGGCCGCCTTGCCGTTCTCGCGTTCCGCCTCGCTGAACAGGCTGGGACGCAGGACGGTCGACGCGAGAGCCATCGCCAGCGGCGGGACCATGCCCGCAGCCATGACGGCAGCCATGATCCGCAGCGAGGCGGGATCGTTGACGTTGAGGCCGGCCACCGCGAACGCGTACGCCGCCTTGTTCACCGGGCCACCGAGGTCGAAGCACATCATCAGGCCGAGGATGATGCCGAGGAAGATGACGGAGCTGCCGGACAGACCGTTGAGCCAGTTCGTCAGGCCCGACGTGATCGCGGCGAGCGGACGGCCCAGGACCAGGAACATGAGGGCGCCGACGATCAGAGTCGCGAACAGCGGAATGATCACCACCGGCATCAGGCCGCGCAACCATTGGGGAACCGGGATCCGGCTGATCCACAGCGCGACCACACCGGCGATCAGACCACCGACGAGGCCACCGATGAATCCGGCGCCGACGAAGACCGCGACGGCACCCGCGGTGAAGCCCGGCGCCAGACCGGGCCGGTCGGCGATGGCGAAGGCGATGTAACCGGCCAGAGCGGGCACGAGGAAGCTGAATGCCAGCGAACCCAGTTGGAACAGCACCGCGCCCAGGTACGTCGCCAGGCCACCGTCGGGGAGTTGGCCGAGGGAGTTGCTGAGGACGATGTCCTCCGCGGGACCGGAGATCTCGTACCCGCCGAGCAGGAAGCCGAGGGCGATCAGCAGACCGCCGGCGGCGACGAAGGGGATCATGTAACTGACACCGGTGAGCAGCACCTGACGCAGGTGGGTGCCCCAGCCGATCGATCCGGCCGGCTCGTCCGCCGCGCTGCCGGCACTACCCGCGTCCACGGTGGCCGCGGACGGGTTCATGCCCGCGCGCAGTGCCTCGGTGATCATGGTGTCGGGCTCGTTGATGGCGCGCTTGACTCCCGACGCCACCACCGGCTTGCCCGCGAAGCGTTCCTTGCCCTTCACCCCGACATCAGTGGCGAAGATGACGGCGGACGCGCCCGCGATCACTCCCGGTGCCAGCGGTGTGCTTCCACTCGAACCCTGCGTCTCCACGTGGACGACGACGCCCGCGCGTTCGCCGGCGGCGACGAGGGAGTCGGCCGCCATGTACGTGTGGGCGATGCCGGTGGGGCAGGCCGTGACCGCGACGATGTGCTTCGGTCCCTCTTCGGGCTCGGGTTCCTTCTCCGGGGTGACCGGTTCGGGCTTCGGAGCCGGGGCCGCGGCAGCCGCCGCGGGGGCTGCCGCGGGGGCTGCCGCAGCGGCAGCCGGTGTGGCGGTGGGTGCGGGTGCCAGGACGTCGTTCACCAGGGTGACGATCTCGGCGGGGGTCTTCGCATCACGCAGGGCGCCGACGAAGGCGGGGCGGACCAGTGCCCGCGCGAGCGAGGAGAGCAGCTTCATGTGCTCCGCGCCCGCGCCTTCGGGTGCGGCGATGAGGAACACCAGATCTGCGGGTCCGTCGGGGGCGCCGAAGTCGACCTTCGGGGCGAGCCGGGCGAATCCGAGGGACGCCGCCACAACAGCTTCGGAACGGCAGTGGGGGATCGCGATCCCACCGGGAAGTCCTGTCGCCGATTGTGATTCACGCGCCAGTGCGGCGTCGCGGAGAGCGTCCGCTTCGGTGGCGCGACCGGCGTCGGCCAGACGCCGGGAGAGCGCGGAGATCACGTCCTCCTTGGAGGCTCCGAGGTCGGTGTCCAGGGAGATCAGATCTTCGCTGATGATCTGCGGCCCCGAATCGCGGTCGGGTGTCGAGTGAGACATGGTGTTTCCTTCTGGTTCAGGCCGGATCGGGGGCGGGGGAGCTGAGGGCGGTGACGGTGACGGCGTCGATGTCGACGTGTTCGGGGGTCGGCAGGGTGGTGCCGGGGAGGGCTGCCGCTGCGCTGCCGTAGGCAACGGCGGATCGGAGGCAGTCCGCGGGCGTTGCACCGGACATGTGCGCTGCCAGGTAACCCGCCAGCGACGAGTCGCCGGCGCCGACGGTGCTGCGGGCGACGATCGGTGGTGGCGTTGCCCACCAGGCGCCGGCCTCGGTCACGAGAACCGCACCCGCGGCGCCGAGCGTGGCGAGGACGGCTTCGACCCCGCGGTCCACGAGTTGCCTGCCGGCATGGGCGGTGGCCGTCGGGTCCCCGCGCAGCGCGGACTCCTCGAGCAGCTGCCCGTCGGCGCCCGTGAGCTGCGCGAGTTCCTCGCTGTTCGGTTTCACGAGGTCGGGAGCGGCCGCGGGGAACCGGTCCGCGAGCGCGAGCAGCGGGGCGTCCGACGTGTCGACGGCGACCCTGCACGGCGCCGAGCGCAAAGCCTCGACGAGCGTGGCGTACCAGTCGGTGGGAATGCCCGGGGGAAGCGACCCGGACAGCACCACCCATTCGGCCCGGGACCCGCGCTCGATGATCTCCGACTGCAGATCGGCGAGGGACTCGGCCGACATCGCGACGCCGGGTTCGTTGACCTTGGTGGTGGTGCCGTCCGGTTCGGTGATGGTGATGTTGGTGCGCGCCGGACCGGACGTCGCCACGGTCACGTGCTCGATCCCGTGCTCGGACAGGGCGGTGAGCAGGGGATCGCCCTCGTTGCCGGGGAGTACGGCGACAGCGGCGACGCCGGCCGAGGTGAGTGCGCGGGCGACGTTGACGCCTTTGCCGCCTGGGTCGCTGTGGGTGGCGGCCGCGCGCAGGACGGTTCCTCGTTCGAGGCGCCCCACCAGGTTGACGGTGCGGTCGATGCTCGGATTGGCGGTCAGCGTGACGATCATGCGATCACCACCTCGATTCCCTGGTCGTGGAAGTGGGCTCGGTCTGCGGAACTGATGTCGGCGTCGGTGACGAGGATGTCGACGCTGTGGATGGGGGCGAAGCTCACGAGGTGCTCGCGGCCGACCTTCGACGAGTCGGCGACCACGACGACGTGGTTGGCGCACCGGACCATCGCGCGCTTGACCGCGGCCTCCTCGGTGTCCGGTGTGGACAGGCCGTGGCCGACGCTGAGCGCGTTGGTGCCGATGAACGCGACGTCGACGCGGAGGACATCGAGGATGCGCAGCGCCTCCTCGCCGACGGCGGCCTGCGTGATGCCGCGCACCCGGCCGCCCAGCATGTGGAGCGTCACCGAATTGAGTCCCGCGAGCCGGGCGGCGATCGGCACCGAGTTGGTGATCACGGTGAGGTCCAGATCGGACGGGAGTTCCGGGATGATGCGCCCCGTCGTGGTTCCCGCGTCGAACAGCACGCTGCCACCGGACGGCGGCAGGTAGGTGGCGGCGCGCTTGGCGATCCGGTCCTTCTGCTCGGCGCGGGTGTGATCGCGCTCCGTCATGCCGGGCTCGGTGACGGTGAGGGACCCCGCGGGCACCGCGCCGCCGTGCACGCGGCGGACGTGGCCGAGACGCTCGAGTAGCGCGAGGTCACGTCGCACGGTCTCGGTGGTGACGCCGAACGTGTCGGAGAGGTCCGCGACCGACATGCGTCCCCGCTGCGAGATCAGCGTGGTGACCGCTTGCTGGCGTTCTTCYGGATACACCGTGACCCCGTTCCTGTTCTCGTCGATGAAGTGTTCGGTGACGCGATCCGTTATGGTCTGCATCACACGAAATGTTGTGTCATGTTGTTTTACGCCCGAGTGTGTTGACATGTCAAGAGTTGAGAGTAATCTCCGTCACATAGTCGATTCGCATTTCCGACTGTGCGAAGACAGAACGAACCGGCCAGGAGGATCCGATGACCGAAAACCGTGAAATCGTGCGAGGTACACCGGTGGTACCGGGCATTGCCTACGCGCCGGTGATCTGGCCGGCTCCGCGGCCGGAGGTCGCGCCCGGTTCGGCCCGGATCGACGAGGTGTCGCGCGACGCGGAGAAGGTCCGATTCGAGGAAGCGGCCGCCGTGGTGTCGCAACGACTCCGCGACCGCGCGGCGAGCGTGTCCGGCGCCGCGGCAGAGGTGCTGCAGGCGAACGCGGCGATGGCCGCCGACCGCGGCTGGCTCGGTGCAGCGCAGAAGCTGATCGCCGGTGGAACCCCGGCCGAGGAAGCGGCGGCCGAGGCCACCGAGCAGTTCGCCACCCTGTTCACCAAGATGGGCGGGCTGATGGCCGAACGGGTGACTGACCTGCGCGACATCCGGGACCGCGTGGTGTCCGAACTCCTCGGTCTGCCCGAACCCGGCATCCCCGTGCCCACGACACCGTCGATCCTGTGTGCCCAGGACCTCGCGCCCGCCGACACCGCCGGTCTCGATCCCGAGCTGATCGTCGGACTCGTGACCGTCCTCGGCGGCCCCACCAGCCACACCGCGATCATCTCGCGGCAGCTGGGCATTCCGTGTGTGGTCGCGGTGCGTGACCTCGAATCCGTCGTCGCGGGCACCCCCGTCCTCCTCGACGGCTCGGCCGGCGAACTCGTCGTCGAACCGGACCCCGTGGAGGCCCGCGCCGCCGTGGAACACGGCCGCGCCGAACGGATCCGCATCCAGTCGTGGGAGGGGCCCGGCCGCACGAGCGACGGACATTCCGTGTCGATTCTGGCCAATGTTCAGGACGGGGCCGGTGCGCGGTCGGCCGCCACGACCGCCGCCGAGGGCGTCGGACTGTTCCGCACCGAGTTGTGCTTCCTGGACCGCGATTCCGAGCCCGGCGTCGACGAGCAGGCCGAGATCTACGGCGAGGTGCTCGACGCGTTCGCCGGCCGGAAAGTGGTGATCCGGACGCTCGACGCGGGTTCGGACAAGCCGCTGCGCTTCGCCAACCACGCCGAAGAGGCGAACCCGGCACTCGGGGTCCGCGGAATCCGGATCGCCGAACAGAATCCGGGCATCCTCAGCAGGCAACTCGACGCCGTCGCCGCCGCGGCGAAGCAGACGCAGTCGCAGCCGTGGGTGATGGCGCCGATGATCTCGACTCCCGCCGAGGCCGAATCCTTCGCGGCGGAGGTCCGGGCTCGCGGACTCGTGCCCGGCGTAATGGTCGAGGTACCGGCCGCCGCGCTCCTGGCCGACCGTCTTCTGCGCCACGTCGACTTCCTGTCCATCGGCACGAACGACCTTGCGCAGTACACGATGGCCGCCGACCGGATGTCCTCCGACCTGGCATCGCTCACCGATCCCTGGCAGCCGGCGGTCCTCGCGCTCGTCGCCCGCACGGCCGCGGCGGGCATCGCGGCAGGCAAACCGGTCGGCGTCTGCGGCGAGGCGGCCGCCGACCCGCTGCTCGCCTGCGTGCTGATCGGACTCGGGGTCACGTCGCTGTCCTGCGCGGGTGCCGCCGTATCCGGTGTGGGTGCGAAGGTGGGATCGGTCTCGCTGGACGACTGCCGTCGTGCCGCCGAGGACGTGCTCGCCACGAGCGATCCTGCGGAGGCGCGTGCCGCGGCGGTCCGGGTGCTGGGCGCGTAGCCCCGGTGTGCTGCGGGATYCGGTCCCGAAGGCGCGAAACTCCCAGATCGTGCCTACTATTGGCGAACTGTGACGAAAAGAGAAACCGACGCCCCCGACGGTCCGGCCGGCGGCTCAGCCGGCCCGTCCACCCCCACACGGGCGTTCGGGTGGACGCTGCACGGTGACGGCAGGCGGATCGGTGAGGGCGAGGTGGTCGCTCCCGGCGAGCGTCTCACCTGGCCGCGCACGGTCGGAATCGGGATGCAGCACGTCATCGCGATGTTCGGCGCCACCCTCCTGGTGCCGACCATCACCGGGTTCCCGGTCACGACGACACTGCTGTTCTCGGGTATCGGGACGGCCCTGTTCCTGCTCATCACCCGTGGCCGCATCCCCAGCTATCTCGGATCGTCGTTCGCGTTCATCGCGCCGCTGACGGCGTCGCAGAGTTCGGGTCCCGCCGCGCAACTCGGCGGTGTCGCCGCCGCGGGTCTGTTGCTGCTCGTGGTGGGCATCGCAGTGAAGCTGGCCGGATCGCGAGTCATCGACGCCGTCATGCCCCCGGTCGTCACCGGCGCCGTGGTCGCGTTGATCGGGCTCAATCTCGCACCCACTGCGGTGGATTCGTTCGAATCGCAACCGCTGATCGCCGGGGTGACCCTGCTGGCGATCCTGCTCGTGACCGTGCTCGGTCCGGGACTGCTGGGC